>NZ_JBPJZE010000029.1:408-1821 GCF_051216695.1 Variovorax glucosi | reverse complement strand
CGGTCGCGTTGTAGGGCTGCGGCGCGGTGGCCGACGGGCGGCCCCAGAAGTGCTTCGGGTCGCTGAAGTTCTGGCCAATGAGCCTGGAGCCCACGGTCGTGCCGTCGAGCACGATCAGGCTGCCCGCCGCCTGCGACGGAAACACCGCCTTCGCGGCGCCGGTGACGGCCATCGGATAGATCAGGCCGGTGAGTGCGCTCAGCAGTGCAAAGACCACGAGCACGGGGCGAACGATATTGCCGTTGTTGTTCATGATTGGGAACTCCTCAGACGAGATGGACGGCTACAAGAAGCCAGTCAATCAACTTGATGCCGATGAAGGGGACGACCAGGCCGCCCAGGCCATAGATGGCAAGGTTGCGGCGCAGCAGCGCGGCGGCACCAACGGGCCGGTAGCGCACGCCCTTCAATGCCAGCGGAATCAGGAACACGATGACCAGCGCGTTGAAGATCACCGCGCTCAGGATGGCCGACGACGGGCTCGCGAGCCGCATCACGTTGAGCGCACCCAGCTGCGGGTACGTCGACACGAAGATCGCCGGAATGATGGCAAAGTACTTCGCCACGTCGTTCGCAATCGAGAAGGTGGTGAGCGAGCCGCGCGTCATCAGCAGCGCCTTGCCGGTTTCCACCACTTCGAGCAGCTTGGTCGGGTTGGAGTCGAGGTCGACCATGTTGCCGGCCTCTTTCGCAGCCTGCGTGCCGCTGCCCATGGCCACGGCCACGTCGGCCTGCGCGAGCGCGGGGGCGTCGTTGGTGCCGTCGCCGGTCATGGCCACGAGGCGGCCTTCGGCCTGGTACTGGCGGATGAGCGCGAGCTTGTCTTCGGGCGTGGCTTCGGCCAGGAAGTCATCGACGCCGGCTTCGGCTGCGATGGCTGCGGCGGTGAGCTTGTTGTCGCCGGTGATCATCACCGTCTTGATGCCCATGCGGCGCAGTTCGGCAAAGCGCTCCTTGATGTCGGTCTTGACGATGTCCTTGAGCTCGACCACGCCGAGCACGCGGTTGCCTTCGGCCACGGCCAGCGGCGTGCTGCCGCGGCGGGCCGCTTCTTCGGCCGCGCGCAGCACCTCGGGTGCCATGCTGCCGCCGGGCGCCTCGACGTGGCGGCGCACCGCATCGACCGCGCCCTTGCGCAACTGAACGGCGTCGGTGTCGAGGCTGTTGGGTGCGGCGGGCAGGTCGACGCCGCTCATGCGGGTCTGCGCGGTGAAGGGCACAAAATGCGCGCCATCGACCGGCGTTGCTGCGTCGAGGCCGTCACGGCGGGCCAGCTCGACGATGCTGCGGCCTTCGGGCGTTTCGTCGGCCAGCGATGCGAGCATCGCAGAGCGGGCCAGGCGGGCCTTCGGAATGCCGGGCGCGGGCAGGAACGAGGTGGCCTGGCGGTTGCCGTGCGTGATGGTGCCGGTC
>NZ_JBPJZE010000029.1:0-398 GCF_051216695.1 Variovorax glucosi | reverse complement strand
AGCACGTCGACGTCACCGGCGGCTTCCACCGCGCGGCCCGAGGTGGCGATCACGTTGGCCTGCATCATGCGGCTCATGCCGGCCACGCCGATGGCCGACAGCAGACCGCCGATGGTGGTCGGGATCAGGCACACCAGCAGCGCGACCAGCGCGGTGAGCGACACCACGGTTCCCGCATTGGATGCACCGACGCTGAATATCGAGAACGGCAGCAGCGTGGCGGTGACGATCAGGAACACCAGCGTAAGCGCAACCAGCAGGATGGTGAGCGCGATCTCGTTGGGCGTCTTCTGGCGTTTGGCGGCCTCGACCATGGTGATCATGCGGTCGAGGAACGACTCGCCCGGGTTCACCGAGACGCGCACCACCAGCCAGTCGGACAGCACGCGTGTGCCGCC
>NZ_JBPJZE010000299.1:0-1119 GCF_051216695.1 Variovorax glucosi | reverse complement strand
CATTCGGGCGTGATCGCGTAGGTGGCCCACAGGCTGGCCGCGTCCTTCGGCGTGTTGGCGGGCACCTTGCCGAGCGTGCCCGGGGCGATGCCGTCGATGATGGTCGCGTCAAGGTGCGTGTAGGCGCCGAACAACTGCAGCTTGTCGGTGACGCGGCCCGCGACGCCGGCGCGCGCGCCGTTCACGCGCACCGTGCCGGTCGCGCTGTAGGTGCCGTCGCTGTTCTGCGAGCGCGCGTTGGTCTGCGTGATCTGGAAGGCGGCGGCTGTCAGCGAGAGGTTGCCGTCGTTCAGGTCCCACTTGCCGCCGACTTCATAAGCTTTGTTCTTCTGCGGCGGCAGCGGCTGCGTGCTGCCCGTGGTGGCCACCAGTTGTTCGAGCGAGGGGTTGAACGACGTGCTGTACGACACGTAGTACGACTGCTCGGGCGTCGGCTGCCAGATGGCGCCGGCGCGTACGCTGGTGAAGTCGACGGTCTGGCTTTCGGTGGCGAGCGTGGTCGCGGTCGGAATGCTGTTGTAGATGCTCGCGCGGTAGTGGTCTTGTCGCACACCAGCCACCAGCTTCCACTGCGGGCTCAGCTCGATGGTGTCGTTCACGTAGCCGGCCACGGTCGTCGCGCTCGCGGTGGCGAGGTTGCCGGGCAGCGAGGGCGCAGTGCTCGGCGTGTTGCCCTGGTAGGGCGCGAGCAGCGGCGAGCAGGTGGCATAGCCGCTGGTGCCGCCCGCCGGGTTCAGAGCCACGCCGGCGCAGGTCCCGTTGCGGTAATAGGCCTGGTTGTCGTAGGTGTCGTGGCCCAGCTCCAGGCCGGCGAGCAGCGTGTGCTTGATCGAGCCGGTGCTGAACTTGGTGTTGAGCTCGGTGAGGTTGAACAGCGACTTGTCGTGGATCGTGCGGTCGTGGCTTTGTTGCCGCACCCACAGGCTGCTCAGCGGCAGCGACGAGAACGCAGCCGCCGGCACGGCCGTGGTGCCGGTGGAGAAGGGCGTGAACACGCCCTTGGCCGACAACGTGCCGATGCTCTGCGGCGCGGTCTCGCGCGCATCGGTGGTCACGTCGTTGTACTGCGTCTGGTTGCGGATCGAGGTGTCGGGCGTGAGCTTGTGCTGCACCACCGCG
>NZ_JBPJZE010000298.1:0-1120 GCF_051216695.1 Variovorax glucosi | reverse complement strand
GCATCGCCAAGTCGGTGACGGGCGAGTACACCTTCGCGATCTTCGCGGTGACGGTGATCGCGCTGGTGCTGTCGTGGATCGTCTCGGTGTACTTCGTGCCGTACCTCGGCACGCTGCTGCTCAAGGTGAAGCCGCACGACCCTGATGCACCGCCGCATGAGCTGTTCGACACACCGTTCTACAACGTCTTCCGCCGCACGGTGAACTGGTGCGTGCAGCACCGCTGGATGACCATCGGCGCCACGATTCTGATTTTTGCGCTCGGTATCGTCGGCATGGGCAAGGTGCAGCAGCAGTTCTTCCCCGATTCGAGCCGGCCAGAGATCCTGGTCGACCTCTGGTTCCCAGAAGGCACCTCGTTCGCCGCCAATGAAGAAGTGGCCAAGCGCGTCGAGCAGCGCGTGATGCAGGAGGCCGGCGTGAAGACGGTCAGCACCTGGATCGGCTCCGGCGTGCCGCGCTTCTACCTGCCGCTGGACCAGGTTTTTCCGCAGACCAACGTGTCGCAGCTCATCGTGCTGGCCAAGGACCTGAAGGTGCGCGAGACGCTGCGCCTGAAGCTGCCGCAGCTGCTGGCGCAGTAATTCCCCGAGGTGCGCGGGCGCGTCAAGCTGCTGCCCAACGGACCGCCCGTGGCGTATCCGGTGCAGTTCCGCGTGATCGGCGTCGACCCGGCGCAGCTGCGCGGCCATGCCGATGAGGTGAAAGCCGTGCTGCGCGACAACGCCAACATGCGCGGCGTGAACGACAACTGGAACGAGTCGGTCAAGGTGATCCGCCTCGAAATCGACCAGGCCAAGGCGCGCGCGCTCGGCGTGACGAGCCAGGCCATCGCGCAGGCCTCGAAGACCATGTTCAGCGGCACCACCGTTGGCCAGTACCGCGAGAACGACCTGCTGATCGACATCGTGCTGCGCCAGGCGCCCGACGAGCGCCGGGCCATCTCGGGCATCGGCAAGGCGTACATCCCGACGACCTCGGGCCGTTCGATTCCGCTCACGCAGATCGCCAAGCCGGTGTTCACCTGGGAGCCGGGCGTGATGTGGCGCGAGAACCGCGACTACGCGATCACCGTGCAGGGCGACGTGGTCGAAGGCCTGCAGGGCGCGACCGTGACGGC
>NZ_JBPJZE010000297.1:0-1120 GCF_051216695.1 Variovorax glucosi | reverse complement strand
TCAGGTGCGGCTGGTCTTCCGCCGGAATCGTTCCGCCGACGAAGACCTTGCTGTGGCCGGCGCCGCGCTCGCGCAGCTGCGCCAGCGGAACGACGTCGTTGACGAAGCCCAGGGCCAAAGCGCGCTGCGCCGGCATCGGTTGCCCGGTGAGCAGCAGTTCCATCATCACGCGCTGCGGCAGCATGTGCGCGAGCGGCGCCGCCCAGGGCATGCCCCGGCCCACCTTGGCCTCGGTGATACCGAACTTCGCGTGGTCCGCGGCAATGCACAGGTCGCACATCTGCGCGAACAGCCAACCACCCGCATAGGCCACGCCGTTGACTGCAGCGATCATCGGCTTGCTCACGTGCTCAACATCGCCGAGCACCGGCAGCATGTCGCGCGGCGGCACGCGCAGCCCCGTCGCGGTCGCCTCCTTCAGGTCCATGCCCGCGCAGAAGGCCTGGTCGCCGCTGCCGGTGAGGATGCCGACGCGCACCGCGTCATCCTGCTCCAGCGTGTGCCATGCCTTTCGCAATCCGTCGATGACGCCGCGATTGATGGCGTTGCGCTGCGCAGGCCGGTTGAGGGTGACGACGGCGATGCAGCCTTCGACGACTTCGTAGGTAACTTCGTCATTCATCGTTCGCCTCCCGGGGAGATGCCCGGGAGCGGCAGCGCCTCGGCCGCAGTGCCCTCGGCCAGCATCGCGTCGATCGCGTGGCTGTCGTAGCCGGCCTGCTGCAGGATCTCGCGGGTGTGTTCGCCCTGGCGCGGCGCAGTCCTTGCCGTATCGGGCGTACTTTACTGCCAGGTCATCGGCATGCGCATCGTGCGGATCGGCCCCTCGCTCGGGTGCTCGACCATCGAGAAGAAACCGGTCGCCTTCAGGTGGGGGTCTTGCAGGATGCTCTCCAGGTCGTGCATCGGCATGAACGGGACGTCGGCGCGATCGAGAATTCCCCCCCACTCCGCGGTCGACTTCTCCTCGAAGATGGTGCCGAGCACGCCGTACACGAAGTCGATGTGGCGGGAGCGGCCGGCATAGGAGGCGAAGCGCTCGTCCTCCAGCAGCACATCGCGCCCGACCGCGCGCAGGAAGCTGCCCCACTGCTTGTCGTTGTAGACCAGCGCGCAGATG
>NZ_JBPJZE010000296.1:0-1120 GCF_051216695.1 Variovorax glucosi | reverse complement strand
GCCGCCGCCCGGTGGCCAACACGCTGGTCGAGCTGTGGCAAGCCAACGCCGCCGGCCGCTACGTGCACAAGGTCGACCAGCACGACGCGCCGCTGGACCCCAACTTCCTGGGCGCAGGCCGCTGCCTGACCGACAGCGAAGGCCGCTACCGCTTCCTCACCATCAAGCCCGGCGCCTACCCCTGGGGCAACCACCCGAACGCCTGGCGCCCGCAGCACATTCACCTGTCGCTGTTCGGCCAGCGCTTCGCGAGCCGACTGGTCACGCAGATGTACTTCCCCGGCGACCCGCTGATGCAGTACGACCCGATGATCACCGGCACGCCCGAGCGCTACCGCAACCGGCTCATCGCCGACTTCAGCCTCGACATCACCGAGGAAGGCTACGCACTGGGCTACCAGTTCGACATCGTGCTGCGCGGCGCAGACGAAACGCCTTTCGAAAACCGCTGAGCCAGGAGACACACACCATGTTGATGACCGCACAGGAAGCCGACTTCGGCCAGACCCCTTCGCAGACCGTGGGCCCCTACTTCGCCTACGGCCTCACCGCCACGCAGTACGGCTACGACTTCGACCAACCCTTCGACGCCGTGCTGGCGCTCGACAAGGCCGCAGGCCAGCGCATCCGCCTCGAAGGCCGGGTGATCGATGGCGACGGCAACCCGATCAACGATGCGCTGGTCGAGATCAGCCAGCCCGACGGCGAAGGCCGCTATCCGCAGACGCCTGAAGAAGCGCGAGCCATCGGCTTTCGCGCCTTCGGTCGCGTCGGCACGGGCACCGCCGAAGGCAACCGCTTCGTGTTTCACACCGTGAAGCCCGGCGCCGAATCGCCCGGCGAAGCACCGCACATCAACCTGATCGTGCTGATGCGCGGCCTGCTGCTGCATGCGTTCACGCGCGCGTACTTCAGCGACGAAGCCGAAGCCAACGCGAAAGACGCAGTGCTGCAGAGCGTGCCGGCCGATCGCCGCCACACGCTGATCGCAGAGCGCGTGGAGCAAGGCGGCGCGGTGACGTATCGCTTCGACATCCGCATGCAGGGCACTGACGAGACTGCCTTCTTCGACGTCTGATCTCAGGGAAATCCCGGACGCAAAAAAGCCCGCTCGCAGCGG
>NZ_JBPJZE010000295.1:0-1121 GCF_051216695.1 Variovorax glucosi | reverse complement strand
TCTTCCTGATCCGTGGCAAGCTCAAGGTGGTGATCGAGAAAGACGGCGAGCGCTTCGAGACCATCATGACTGACCGCGACCTGATCTCGGTGCCTCCCGGCGTGTACCGCGAAGAGATCAACATCGGCGACGAAGACGCGCTGATGTGCGTGATGCTCGGCGCGAAGAAGCCGGTGACACCCACCTATCCGGCCGATCACCCGCTGGCCAAGATCAAGCGCTGAGCGAGCAAGCCATGAACGACGCCATCGTTACCGACGCGCTGACGCTGCCGGCCTCCGAGCTGGCGCGGCTCGGCACCAGCTTTCCGGCCCGCAGCGTTGCGGTCGGCGGCGGTGCAGTGGTGTCGGTGCGCGAATGCGGCCAAGGCCCGGTTGTCGTGTGCCTGCATGGCATCGGTTCGGGCGCTGCGTCGTGGATCGACACCGCCGCGCTGCTGGCGCCGCAAGCCCGCGTGATCGCATGGGACGCTCCGGGCTATGGCGAATCGACGCCGCTCGAAGCCGCCGCACCGACTGCCGCCGACTACGCAACACGCCTGAGCGCCTTGCTCGATGCGCTGGCCATCGACTCGTGCGTGCTGGTCGGCCATTCGCTCGGCGCGATCACCGCCGCCTCGGCCGCACGCACCGATTCGCGCATCCGCCGCCTCGTGCTCGTCAGCCCGGCCATCGGCTACGGCACCCCGTCCCGTGCGGAGGCTCGCGCCAAGGTGCGCACCGAACGCCTCGCCACGCTCGACGAACTCGGCATCGCCGGCATGGCCGCGAAGCGCGCCGGCCGGCTCGTCTCCGACAAGGCCAGCGACCACGCCCGCCAATGGGTGCGATGGAACATGGCCCGCCTGAACGACCGCGGCTACCGCCAGGCCGTCGAGCTGCTGTGCAACGCCGACCTGCTGGCCGACCTGCCACCGCCCATGCCCGTGCGCGTGGCCTGCGGCGCGCTTGATGTGGTCACGCCGCCGGCCGCCTGCGAAGAAGTCGCGCGCCAGTGCGGCGTGCCGCTCGAATTGGTGGACGATGCGGGCCACGCTGGCTATGTGGAGCAACCGCAGGCCGTCGCCGCACTGCTGCGCGAATCGCTCGCCGGCTGACCGCAACACAAACACAAGACATCCA
>NZ_JBPJZE010000294.1:0-1121 GCF_051216695.1 Variovorax glucosi | reverse complement strand
CGTTCACGTCGCCGCCGGGTGCGGACTTGGCAGCAGCCTTGGCCCAGGCATCGAGGTCGGCGGGCTTGAAAGAGGGTTCGGGTGTGCTGCTCATGAAGGGGCCGTTCGCAGTGTCTTGCAGGGTATTCGCAAATTCGCCTGCACGGATTTGCAAGCCGGCCGCGAGTCTAACCGATCCATAATTATTAATTCAAACGCCGTTTTTGAAGTACAGTCCGGCCCATGTCCGCCGTCACCCTCACCCCCCGCGCCCTCTATGAAGAGGTGGCCGAGTTGCTGCGCCAGCGGATCTTTCGCCGCGAGTTGGAGCCCGGCAGCTGGATCGACGAACTCAAGCTGGCCGAGGAATACGGCATCAGCCGCACGCCGCTGCGCGAGGCGCTGAAGGTGCTGGCGGCCGAAGGCCTGGTGACGATGAAGGTGCGGCGCGGCGCCTACGTGACCGAGGTGTCGGAGCAGGACCTGACCGACGTGTACCACCTGCTCTCACTGCTGGAGAGCGACGCCGCCGGTGTGGTGGCCGAGCGCGCCACCGACGCGCAGCGCGCCGAGCTGAAGGCGCTGCACGCCGAGCTGGAAGCAGCGGCCTCACCCGAGAACCGGGAGCATTTCTTCGCCCTGAACGAGCGCTTTCACATGCGGCTGCTGGCCATCGCCAACAACAAGTGGCGCGACCAGATGGTGGCCGACCTGCGCAAGGTAATGAAGCTCAACCGGCACAACTCGCTGCTGAAGGCCGGCCGGATCGCGGAGTCGCTGGCGGAGCACCGCTCGGTGATGGCCGCCATCGAGGCGCGGGACGCGGAGGCCGCCATGGCTCGCATGCGCGAGCACTTTCAGAACGGGCTCGAAGCCGCGAACTAGCGCGGCGCCGCGCCGTATAGGAACATCTCGACGGCGCGCTGGACCAGCGCGTGAATCTGCTCTACCGACACGGGCTCGGGGTTGGCCTGGTAGAGCCGTGCCTGGGTCTCAGCCGTGATCAACGTGGTGAACTGCAGCGCGGTCACATGCGGGTCCAGGCGCCGTAGTTCGCCACGCTTCATTGCCGCATCCATGAACCCCGCAAGGGTTCGGATGTATTCGGCAGGCCCCGACTCCTGGAACTGCTGCCCCACGTC
>NZ_JBPJZE010000293.1:0-1121 GCF_051216695.1 Variovorax glucosi | reverse complement strand
CGCATCGTCGACTACCTGTGGCACATCACCTTGCCGGTGACGGCCATGGTGCTCGGCAGTTTCGCGATCACCGCGATGCTCACCAAGAACTCGTTCCTTGAAGAGATCCGCAAGCAGTACGTGCTGACGGCGCGCGCCAAGGGATTGGCCGAGCGCCAGGTGCTCTGGAAGCACGTGTTCCGCAACGCGCTGATTCCGATCATCACGGGCTTCCCGACCGCCTTTATCGGCGCCTTCTTCTCGGGCGCGCTGCTGATCGAGACGTTGTTCTCGCTCGACGGGATGGGCTTACTCAGCTACGAAAGCGTCTTGCGGCGCGACTACCCGGTGTTTCTGGGCACGCTTTATCTGTTCACGCTGATCGGGCTGGTGACCAAGCTCATTTCCGATCTTTGCTATGTCTGGGTCGATCCGAGGGTGAAGTTTGACTAAAGCACCAGTCGTGTCTGTGAGCCCGGGCCGCCGTGCCTGGCGCCGTTTCCGCCGCAATCCGCTGGGATTCTGGAGCCTGTTGATCTTCTCGGCGCTGGTGGTGCTGAGCCTTTTCGCCGATGTGCTGTCGACCGACAAGCCGTTAGTGGTGCGCTACGAAGGCAAGACCTATTTCCCAGTGCTGCGGGACTATTCCGAGAAGACCTTCGGCGGCGATTTCGAGACTCCGGCCGACTACCTCGATCCATTCATCGAGCAGCGAATCACCCAGGGCGGCAACTGGGCGATCTACGCGCCGAACCGCTATGGCCCGGCCACGCTCAACTATTTCTCGAAGCCTCCGAACCCTGCAGCCCCTTCGAGCGAGAACCTGCTCGGCACGGATGAACGTGGCCGCGACCTGCTGGCCCAGCTGATCTACGGCTTTCGCGTGAGCGTGCTGTTCGCGCTGGCGCTCACGGTGATCGGGGTGGTGCTTGGCATCGCGACCGGCGCGGTGCAAGGGTTCTTCGGCGGAAAGATCGACTTGACCTTCCAGCGGCTGATCGAGATCTGGGGGGCGATGCCCGAGCTGTACCTGCTGATCATCTTCAGCGCGATCTTCACGCCCAGTGTGACGCTGCTGCTGATCCTGCTGACCCTGTTCAGCTGGATGGGGTTGTCGGACTATGTGCGCGCCTAGTTCCTGC
>NZ_JBPJZE010000292.1:0-1122 GCF_051216695.1 Variovorax glucosi | reverse complement strand
CGAGCCGCAGCATTTCCACTTCCTTGCTGAATGAGACTTCCAAGAGTTTCGGCTCCGATGTTCGTTGGGGGGAGGGTTCGGGGTGCGCAGTGCCAGCACCGTGCATCCGCCGGTGCCGCACGCCGGAAGAGGGCGTTTATTTGGGAGGCGGCTTGGGCGCCGCGCCGGGAAAGCGCGCCACGTAATAGGCGAGGGTGTCCAGGTCCTCCGGCGGAACGCGGCCCACCGCTTCGCCCATGGCCTGCGTGTAGCCCGGGCGCTTGCCCGTGCGGAAGCCTTGCAGGGAGAGCTGCAGATAGTCTTCGTGCTGCTGCGCGATGCGCGGCACCTGCTGGCCGCCGCTCAGGTCGGCGCCGTGGCAGAGCAGGCAGCGATGTTCCTGGGCCAGCGCCTGGCCGCGAGCCATGCGCGCCGGGTCGGCCGGCGTGGCAGGCGGCGGAGCCGGCACCGCGGGCAGGGTGGCGATGAAGTCCGAGAAGCCGCGCAGGTCTTCGTCCTTCATGGTCTTCGCCACTGCAGTCATCGCCGGGTTGTCGCGCCGGCCTTCGCGGAAGAGATACAGCTGCGTGATCGCGTAGAACGAATGCTGCCCTGCGAGCACCGGCGTGCCTGCCATGTCGCTGCGGCCGTTGGCGCGCTGCAGGCGGGCCCGGATGATCAGGTCCTGCATCGTGTCGTGGATGTCGCCCACCGCATCGGCATTGCCGCGCTGGGTGATGATCGGAATGTTCGCAAGGCCCGGCCCTTTGAAGCTGTTCTTGAAGCCGCCCGCATAGGTGAGCTTCAGCGCGTCGGGGTCTGCCTCGGAGCGCGCCGCCTGCGTGTTGCCGTCGCCGTCGTAGCCGCCGACCTTCTGGTTCAGATCGAGGAATTCCGTTACCGAGATGGCGCCGCTGTTCAGCGCAGCCAGGCCGTACTGCACGCCGATGTTGTCCATCGGCCGCCGCGCCTCCTGCGTGCCGGGGCGCTTGCCGAGCAGGTTCACGTTGGTCTGGAACAGGTCGCAGCGGATGCGGTTGGGGTTGGGCGCGCGGTTGAACACGTTCGTCAGATGGGCCGCTTCGAGACAGCCGCAGCCAACCGTGTTGTCGGACTGGATGAGGCTCGCGAAGGACAGGTCCC
>NZ_JBPJZE010000291.1:0-1123 GCF_051216695.1 Variovorax glucosi | reverse complement strand
TATGTTCTATCGTAACGGAGCATTCATCGGGACCGGAACGGTGGTGGATGGCGTGGCCACATTGACGGTGAGCAATCTGCCACTTGGCGAGAGCGAGATCATGGCCACCTATTCAGGTGACGTGAACTACAGCGGGGCTGCCTCGAGCACTTTCCCGGGAGTCTTGGCTTCCACGCAAGCGACTCCCACGACGACCTCGCTGACGACTTCCCAGACGTCCGTTGCCTATGGGGCACCGATCACCTTGACTGCAACGGTTGCGTCGACATTGGGGACGCCGTTGGCGACGGGCTCAGTCGACTTCTACAGCGGGAGCCAACTCCTGGGTACCGGTGCGATTGTCAATGGGCAAGCCAGCTTGACGACAACTCAGCTACCGCTGGGTATTGCGAATTTGCGTGCTGTCTACCAGGGCGATGGCACGAACGCATTCAGCATTGCAACGGCCCAGCAGTCGGTGGTCAAAGCCGCGACCACGATCACGCTGGATCCGCCGGTGAGGCCGGCCGAGGCCGGCAACCCGATCGTCTTCGGAGCACAGATTTCAGGGGGGGCGTCTGGGGGAATGGTGGCATTCTTCAGCGGTACGACCCACCTTGGGACGGCCAATGTGGTGAATGGGCGGGCGGAGATTAAGACCTTCTTCGTTCCGTCGAATGCTGCCGTGCGGGCCGTCTATTCGGGGGATACCCAGTATCTGTCCAGCGTCACCGCTCAGGATCTGAGCGTAGCGGTTGGAACTGGAGGCGTCGCGCCTTCAGTCAATACAACTGTCATGCAGATGAAGGACGAGGGGACTGGCGAGGTCGGCTATCCAGCGCAACTGAAGCTCATATTTGGGCTTGGCAGCACTCCCTTCAGTACCGGCATCTACAGCGTCTTTGACAATGGACAACTGATAGGCAGCTTCCTTGCGGGTGATGTGTCGAGTCAAGCTGTCAATGGAAAATTCACGGCGCTGATTCAGCGGCTTTCCGTTGGCAATCACTTCCTGACGGTGATGCACTCGGGCGGGGCAGATGGCATTGTTACGCGGGCAGGTTCGAAGACAACACAGATTTCTCCCGCCGCGACGGAGGTCAAACTCGACACAAGCAGGCCGCAGGCGGCAGTCGGTGCGCCT
>NZ_JBPJZE010000290.1:0-1124 GCF_051216695.1 Variovorax glucosi | reverse complement strand
CTTCCGCCAGCGCCAGGCCGAATGCGGCGTTGGCGGAAACCAGCGCCGCGCGACCGCCGCGCTACACGTCGACCGGCTCCATCGCCTGCGCCGGAATTTCGGCGAAAATCGCGGCGGCAGCGTCGATGCCTGGCAGCGCCGATTCGGTCATGCGGTCGTGCAGCGGGCCGGCCACGGCGGCCAGCGTGTCGCCTTCGAGCACGGGGGCCTTGCCGATCAGCGGGGCCTTGAGCTTCAGGTGGTACTGGGTGACGCGCTCGACCCGGCGCAAGGCCAGGCCGCAGTTGTGGGCAATGTCGGTGGCCTTGGAGGCCCAGGGCGACACGGTGCCCAGACGGGGCGTGACCACCACCGAGGTGCCCACCTTGGCCGGCGCCTCGAAGGGCTCGCCGTAGGTCAGCAGCGCCGCAAAGCGCTCGCGGCCGGCCGAATCCAGCGCCGCATCGGTGACCACGAGGTGCACGAAACGGGCCGAGATGCCCTCGATGCGCGGCTCGATGGCCTGGAGCTTCGGCAGCAGCTGGCGTGCGCGGAAGTCGCTGAGCGCGCTGCCGCCCTCGAACATGGTTACGACGGGAAGGGCTTGAGGTGCGGGCTGCGTCACGGTCGATGGGGCCTCGGGGGCCGCGTTGGAAATCAAGGAATCGAGGCAGATGGCCGCTGACTGGGGCCATCCGCGTTAGCCGCGAATTTTAGCTTGCCGAATGGGATAATTCGGGGATGAGCATTAACTACAAAGACGCTGCGGGCATCGAAGCCATGCGGGTCGCCTGCCGCCTGGCTTCCGAGGTGCTGGACTACCTCACGCCCCTCATCAAGCCCGGCATCACGACCAACGATGTCGACCGGCTCGCCGCCGAGTACATGGTCAAGCAGGGCACCACATCGGCCACGGTGGGCTACATGGGCGCAAGCAGCGTCCCGTACCCGAAGTCGCTCTGCACCTCGGTGAACCACGTGGTGTGCCACGGCATTCCCAATGACAAGCCCCTGAAGAAGGGCGACATCATGAACGTCGACGTGACCGTCATCAAGGACGGCTGGTTCGGCGACAACAGCCGCATGTACGTGATAGGCGACACCTCCATTGCCGCCAAGCGCCTGTGCAGCATCACCTTCGAAGC
>NZ_JBPJZE010000028.1:0-1830 GCF_051216695.1 Variovorax glucosi | reverse complement strand
CCATTCGTAGAACCCGCTGGCCGAGACGTTCATCGCCCGGCACATGACCCGCGTGGGCCACACGTCGCGATGGCGAACGATAAAGGCGTACTTCACTGCGGGTCCCTTGCAAAGTAGCCGAGCGCTTTCCTAAGAAACACTCTGCGTCGGCGCTTCCTGCAGGGTGAAGCCGAACTCGGCAGCACGGCGGTGCAGCTGCTTGACGACTCGCTCTCGATACCGGCGTTCGTAGAGGTCTTCGCCAGGGTCCTTGTACGGCGTCCCGAAGCGCATGGCGTTGTAGAAGAGCACTGCAATCTTGCGCGCAGTCGCAGTGACGGCCTTGGCCTTGCCGACCCGCGCAGCCAGTCTTCGGTAGAACGCGCCGAGCGCCGTGTTTGTGCGCCCCACGGTGACGGCTGCCAGCCGCAGATGCGCTGTCACACGGTTATTGGTTTTGCGGGTGTGTGACGACAGGACCTTGCCGCCGCTGATCTTGCAACCCGGCGCCAAGGTGAGCCAAGAGGTGAAGTGCTTTGCGGTCGGCCATTTACTGAGGTCGGTCCCGCACTCCGCCACCAGTCGCAATGCCAGGTAAGGCCCGACGCCGTGTATCTGCGTGAGGTCCACGCCCGTCAATTGATAGAGCAACGGACGCGAGTCGAAGGCCACCGCATTCGGCTGCACCGTCTTGTGCCGAGGCTTGGGCAAGATGGTCTCAGGGGCTGGCCTGTCGGCATTCAGCATGACCAGCGAGCGCTCTATTTGCGCGTCGCATTCGGCAATACGCTCCTGATAGAAGTCGTAGAGCACAAGTGCCTGCGACAGTGCGAACAGGTGCTCAACCTGGTAATTGCCGACCAAGGCCGCCCTCACCGTCTCGGTGGATGCCTTGCAGCGAACGTCCCTCATTGACGACAGCACTGCTGCATCGCGCTGGCCTGCGGCAATGGCGCGGATGATCTTCATGCCGGTCACGCCGGTGATGTCGCTGACGACGTGGTGCAACTGCAGGTTCATGAGGGTCAGCGCCTTTTGCATGTGCTGGATGTGTGCGGCGGCGTAATCCACATGCCGCTCGCGCAGGCGCAGATAGGCCCTCAATGCCGCGATGTCACGGGCAGGACGGAAGCTCGGGCGGAGCAGCCCGCAGGAATGCAGGCGCTGAAGCCACTGAGCGTCGTTGACGTCGCTCTTGCGGCCTGGCACGGCTCGCGCTTCTCGCGCATTCGCCACGATGACCTCCAAGCCGCGCTCCTCCAGAACCTCGTAGACCGGAACCCAGTAAACACCGGTGGATTCCATTGCGACCGTTCGAATGCCCATCGACACCAACCAGTCGGCCATTCGCTCAATGTCGCCAGTGAACGCCTGGAAGGTCTGTACAGGCTCGTCGCACAGATCGGGCGGGACGCCAACGACGTGGAATCGCGCTCCGATGTCGATGCCCGCTGCGCGGTCATGGATGACGGGCAACCCCGCCGGCTTTGCAGTCTGCTTTGACATGATCACCTCCTGAAGGTTGAGCACGCCGGGCGGGGACTCGGATCAGATCAATTTCCTAAACGGGGTCGCACAAAGGCGCCACCACAGCTGGGTCCGCAGCTTCCCCTGGACCAGGTTTTTTGACGGGGTTCGAAGCCTCCAAAAAGCTGTCGGCCACTGCCAGACGCACGCTGCGCAGTTTAGGTCTGCACGTGTTTCTCTTCAAAGGGGCGGTACGGCGCGTGCGATGGCCGTTTTTTAGGATGTCGCGCTCCGTGGTGATCCGACGCAGCTCTCGTTGAAGCCGCTCGACCTCAGATGCTGACTCGCTGCGCAACGGCTTGTTGGGCCGCATGTCGAGCACAC
>NZ_JBPJZE010000289.1:0-1126 GCF_051216695.1 Variovorax glucosi | reverse complement strand
AAGATGTTGCGGCCGATGGCTTCCGACTGGCCGCGATCTTCGGCGTCGATGCCGGGGTACGCGCCGGGGGTGTCCACGAAGGTGAACACAGGCAGCTTGAACTTCTCGGCCGTCTTCATCAGGCGCAAGGCCTTGCGATAGCCTTCGGGCTTGCTCATGCCGAAGTTGCGCGCGGTGCGCTCCTTCGTGTCGCGGCCCTTCTGGTGGCCGAGCACCATGCAGGGCACGCCGTTGAAGCGAGCAAGACCGCCCACGATCGACAGGTCGTCCGAAAAATGCCGGTCGCCGTGCAGTTCGACGAAGTCAGTGAAGATTTCGTTGACGTAGTCGAGCGTGTAAGGGCGCTCCGGATGCCGCGCGATCTTGGTGATCTGCCAGGGCGTCAGGTCGCTGTAGATGTCCTTGGTGAGCTGCTGGCTTTTCTTGCCGAGCTGATCGATTTCTTCAGAGATGTCGACCGCGGATTCGGTCTGCACATAGCGCAATTCTTCGATCTTTGTTTCGAGTTCAGCAATGGGCTGCTCGAAGTCGAGGAAGGTTCGTTTCGCCAACGTCTTCTCCTGTTGTTCAGTACGCGACTGGAACCGGTTCCAGCGATCGCCAAATATACCAAGTCGCCACGCTGCAATATGGTGCCCAGGCCACGGCGACGTCGCGGGCATCGCTTCGGCTGACTGGATCGCCCGAAAAATAATTGACGCTGATGCCGTTGAGCAGCCCCAGGTCGTCTACAGGCAGCACGTTCGGGCGCATCAGGTGAAAAATGAGGAACATCTCGGCCGTCCAGCGGCCGATGCCGCGAATGGCCACGAGCTCTTCGATGATGAGTTCGTCCGACATGTCCTTCCACGCATCGACGTGGACCATCCCCGAATCGAAATGCAGGGCCAAGTCGACCAGGTACTCGATCTTGCGCGCCGAGAGCCCTGCCCCGCGCATGTCGTCGACCTTGAGCTTGAGCACGTTGGCCGGCGTCAGCTTGCGCGGCAGCGCGGCAAACTTGTCCCAGACCGACTGCGCGGCCTTCACCGAAATCTGCTGGCCCACGACGCTGCGCGCGAGCGTGGTGAACGCATCACCGCGCGATTCGAGGCAGGCGTCGCCGAACTTCGGAATCAGCCGCTTC
>NZ_JBPJZE010000288.1:0-1127 GCF_051216695.1 Variovorax glucosi | reverse complement strand
ATTGTCATGGATACATCGCACGATGGCCGAAGCCCGCTACAAGCAACTGGTCGATGAACTCGCCGCCGAGATCCGCGCGGGGCGCCTGAAGCCGGGCACCCGCCTGCCCACGCACCGGCGGCTGGCCGAGCGCCACGGCCTGGCCCTGGTCACTGCATCGCGCGTCTATGCGGAGCTGGAGGCCATGGGGCTGGTCAGCGGCGAGGTCGGCCGCGGCACCTTCGTGCGAGAGACGACGCTGCACGGCGGCGCAGGTGTCGACCAACGGACCATGGCGCCGGACCTGGTCGACCTGAACTTCAACTACCCGTCTTTGCCCGGGCAGGCCGAGCTGCTGCGCGGCGCGCTGCGGCAGCTCGCCGCCGGCGGAGAGCTGGAAGCGATGCTGCGTTACGCACCCCATGGCGGGCGAATGCACGAGCGCGCCTGCGTCGCCCGGCACCTCGCGTCGCGGGGGCTGGCAGCCGAGCCGTCGAGGGTGATGCTGGTCGACGGCGCGCAGCATGGCCTGGCAGTAACGGTGATGGCGCTGCTGCAACCGGGCGACGTGGTCGCGGTCGATGCACTCACCTACCCCGGCTTCAAGGTGCTCGCCGAGGCACATCGGCGGGAACTGGCGCCCATTCCCGCATCCGGGCAGGGCCCCGACCTGGACGCGCTGGAACGCCTGTGCGAGCGCCGCCGCGTGCGGGCCGTCTACACGATGCCGACCCTGCACAACCCGCTGGGCTGGGTGATGAGCGCTAGCCGGCGCCGGCGACTGGCCGCCATCGCAAGGCGGCATGGCCTGCTCGTCATCGAGGACGCGGCCTACGCCTTTCTGGCCGACGATCCACCGCCGCCGCTGGCAACGCTGGCACCGGAGACGACGGTGTATGTCTCGGGCTTGTCCAAGAACGTGGCGACCGGCCTGCGCGTGGGCTTCGTCGTTGCACCAGAGGCGTGGGTGCCGAAGATCGAACGGGCGATACGGGCCACGACCTGGTGCACGCCGGGCGTGACGACGGCGATCGCTTGCGCATGGCTGGAGGACGGCACTGTCGCCCGTCTCGAATCTGAAAAGCGTCAGGACGCAGCGGCGCGACAGGTCATCGCCGGCGAAGCGCTGGCCGGTCTGCGGTGCGTGC
>NZ_JBPJZE010000287.1:0-1131 GCF_051216695.1 Variovorax glucosi | reverse complement strand
ATGCGTTGGGGGCTGTATTGCTCTGAAGTTTCCAAGGTGAAGTCTCCGGTTGGCTGATGTGTTGCTTTGTAACTCGACCGTGATGCCCAACTGCTTCACGATCTTCTTGTACTTGTCGATTTCCGCTTTGACGAATGCAGCGGTTTCTTGCGGTGTACTGATGACGGCTGTAGCGCCTTGTGTCTCCAGTTTTCGTTTGGTTTCGGCGTCCGCGAGGATCTTGTTCAAACTGGAATTCAGCAATGAGACAACATCTGGAGACACGCCAGCTGGTGCCATCAGGGCATACCAGGTGGAGAAATTCATGTCGTTCACGCCGCTCTCTTTGAAGGTGGGCATAGCCGGGAATAGATCGGTTCGCGTTGGAAGGGCCACAGCGAGAACGCGCAGGCGATCGGAGTGCAGGAAGGGAATGATCGAAGTCAGACTCACGAACGCAAGCGGAATCTGTCCCCCAAGCACGTCCGTCACGGCCGGAGCATCGCCCTTGAACGGGACATGCACCAGCGAGATTCCAGTCACCTGTTTGAATGTTTCACCGGCAATGTGTCCGGTCCCGCCGGTACCACTCGAGCCGAAGCTGAGTGCCTTCGGATTTTCCTTGCCGTAGGCAATCAGGTCGGAGACCTTTCTAGGCGCAAGAGTTGCACTTGAGATCAGTACCATGGGCACGGACGCGACGATGCCGATCGACGTGAAGTCCTGGATCGCGTCGTACGCGATCTTGGGGTAAAGCGCCGGATTCAGCCCGTGAGTTGCGCCGCCTCCCATGACGAGCGTATAGGGGTCGCCTTTGGCCTTGGCCACGAAACCCGCGCCAATCATTCCATTCGCGCCAATGCGATTCTCGACAACAACTTGTTGGCCCAACAGGGATTGGAAGCCGTTCCCAACGATGCGGCTGAGCAGGTCGTTGGTCCCGCTTGCGGGAAATGTGGAAATCAGCCTGATTGGCTTCACGGGGTAGCGGGAGGGCTGTGCCCGGGCCATCGTATTCATAGTGGCGGCGACGGCCAAAGCAGACTGCAGCAATAGCCTGCGTCGAGGACTTGCGATTCGGCGATGCATGAGATGTCTCCTTTATTTGGATGGGCAGCAACCTGCCTCGTTGCTGAACCTGGCCAGGAGTCT
>NZ_JBPJZE010000286.1:0-1131 GCF_051216695.1 Variovorax glucosi | reverse complement strand
CGGGCCATGCGCCGGGGCGGTCGTCGCGCATCACGCTCGTGCCCACGCACAGCGTGGAGATGGTGGAGGGCTCGGCCGCGCGCACGGCCATTGCGGCGGGGCACATCGAGGCGCGGCATTCGCCGGACCAGCCGCTCGACGTGCTGGTGCAGCACCTGGTGACGGTGGCACTCGGCGGTGGCTTCATGCCCGACGATCTGTACGACGAGGTGCGCGGCACGGCCGCGTACGAAGGCCTTTCGCGCGAGAGCTGGCAGTGGTGCCTCGACTTCGTCTCGCAAGGCGGTCCCTCGCTTGCGGCCTACCCGGACTACAGGCGCGCCGTGCCCGATGCAGAGGGCGTCTGGCGCGTGCCCGATGCGCGGCTCGCGCGGCGGCATCGCATGAACATCGGCACCATCGTGAGCGACGCGAGCATGTCGGTGCAGTACCTCGGCGGCTCGAAGATCGGCAATGTCGAAGAGAGTTTCGTCGCGCGCATGAAGGCCGGCGACTGCTTCCTGTTCGGCGGCCGGCTGCTCGAACTCGTGCGCATCCACGACATGACGGCCTGGGTGCGACGCGCCAGCGGCAAGCGGCCCGCGGTGCCGCGCTGGAGCGGCGGGCGCATGCCGCTGTCGAACACGCTGGCCGATGCGGTGGTGCAGCAGCTGGCGCTGGCCGGCGAAGGGCACTACGATTCACCCGAGCTGCAATGCGTGCGCCCGCTGCTCGAGATACAGCAGCAGTGGTCGGCACTGCCGACGCCGCAGACGCTGCTGGCCGAGACGCTGAGCACGCGCGAAGGCTCGCACCTGTTCCTGTATCCGTTCGCGGGCCGACATGTGCACCTTGGGCTGGCGAGCCTGCTGGCCTGGCGTGTCGCACAGCACGAGGAGCGCACCTTCTCGATTGCGGTCAACGACTACGGCTTCGAGCTGCTGAGCGCGACCGAGGTCGATTGGGCTGTGCTGCTGCCGCAGGTGCTGCGGCTGCCGGAAGGCGACGACGCACATGCGGTGTTGCTGCACGAAGTGCTGGCGTCGCTCAACGCGAGTGAACTCGCGCAGCGGCGCTTCCGCGAGATCGCGCGCGTGTCGGGGCTCATCTACCAGGGCTACCCGGGCGAGAAGCGCAGCGGCAAGCAGCTGC
>NZ_JBPJZE010000285.1:0-1131 GCF_051216695.1 Variovorax glucosi | reverse complement strand
GCGACCAGATCGTCGGACAGGCGGTCGGGCTGCCCATTCCCATGGGCCTGCTCGCGGCGCTTGCGGTGGTCGTCACCTCCGCCACGGTCGTGATCTACGGCAAGGCGATCTGGGACCCGGTCGACCTGGCCAGCCGCATGACCGGCGCGGCCGTGCTCATCGCGCTGATCGTGCTGCTGGTCGACACCGTCAGCGTCAACCTCGCAGCCAACCTGGTGGGCCCGGCCTACGATTTCTCGGCGCTGAATCCGCGGGCCATTTCATACCGCACCGGGGGCTACATCACGGCCGGAATCGCGGTCGCGATGATGCCGTGGAAGCTGCTCGAATCCACGCAGGGCTACATTTTCACCTGGCTCATTGGCTACTCCGCGCTGCTCGGGCCGATTGCCGGCATCCTGATTGCCGACTACTACCTCATCCGCCGCACGCAGCTGCAGGTGAACGACCTGTACAGCGACCATGGCGAGTACCGGTACAAGAACGGGTTGAATCCTGCCGCAATCGCAGCGTTCATCGCCGTCGTTCTGCCCAACCTGCCCGGGTTCCTCAATGCGGCGCTGCCGAGCGTCTTTCCGGACGTGCCGGAGGTCTTCAAGACGATCTACACCTACGCATGGTTCGCGGGCATCGCCATCTCGACCGTCGTCTACGTCGCGACGATGCGGCTGCAGAAGCCGACGACGGTGCCGCAACAGGCCAGGCCTTCGGAGGCTTGAGCATGACGAACGCGCTCTTGATCCGCGGCGGGATCGTCGTCAACGCCGACCGGGAGTTCGCAGCCGACGTGCTGTGCGTCGACGGGCAGATTGCCGCTGTCGGCGCCGATGCCGCCCACCACGCGCCGGCCGGCGCGGTGCAGCTCGACGCTTCCGGGCAGTACGTGCTGCCCGGCGGCATCGATCCTCACACGCACATGCAGCTGCCGTTCATGGGCACGGTCACGATGGACGATTTCTTCACCGGCACGGTCGCTGGCCTGGCCGGCGGGACCACGACCATCCTCGACTTCGTGATCCCCAATGCACAGCAGTCCCTGATGGAAGCCTATGGCACCTGGAGGGAATGGGCGCGCAAGTCCGCCGCGGACTACGGCTTTCACGTCGCCATCACCTGGTGGGACGAGAGCGT
>NZ_JBPJZE010000284.1:0-1132 GCF_051216695.1 Variovorax glucosi | reverse complement strand
CACTGTGTTGCGGAAATCTGTCGCGCCGAACGATGTCTGCGCGTCGATCGCGCCCGTCAGGAAACCCTTTCCAAGCGGACTGAACGGCACGAAGCCGATGCCCAGTTCCTCCAGCAGCGGAAGGACTTCTTTCTCCGGCGTGCGCCACCACAGGGAATACTCGCTCTGCAGAGCGGCGACCGGCTGAACCGCGTGCGCGCGGCGAATGCTGTCCACGCCGGCCTCGGAAAGACCGAAGTGCTTCACCTTGCCTTCGCGGATCAGATCCTTCACGGTGCCCGCCACGTCTTCCATCGGAACCTGTGGATCGACACGGTGCTGATAGAACAGATCGATGCGGTCCGTGCGCAGACGCTTCAGCGCCTCGTCGGCAACCTGCCGGATGCGTTCCGGGCGGCTGTCGAGGCCCTTACCGGCGTCACCCTCGCGAAACCCGAACTTGGTCGCGATCACGACCTGATCGCGCACAGGTTCCAGCGCTTCCCCGACCACACTTTCGTTGACGAAGGGCCCATAGACTTCCGTCGTGTCGAAAAACGTGATCCCGCGTTCGAAGCCCGCGCGGATGAGCTTGACCGCTTCGGCCGTGCCGGTGGCCGGCCCGTAGCCGTAGCTCAGGCCCATGCAGCCGAGACCGAGGGCCGAAACGGTGAGGCCGCCGCGGCCCAGTTGACGTGTTTTCATGCTGTGTGTCCTTGTCGCTAACCGATCACAAGAACTTTAGGCAGCCTGCTTGCCAATGACTAGACTGCTGGATCGACATGTACCTAGAAGGCAGGCTAATCAATGGCACGCTTCGACGACCTGGCCAGTTTTGCGGCCGTGGTGCGCGCAGGCAGCTTCACGCGAGCGGCGGCCCAGCTTGGAGTGACGCAGTCCGCGCTCAGCCAGACCGTCCGCGCGCTGGAGCGCCGGCTCGACCTGAAGCTGCTCAACCGGACCACACGCAGCGTCGCGCCCACGGAAGCGGGCGAACGCCTGTACCAAGCCGTCGGCCCGCGCTTCGAGGACATCGAAGCAGAACTCGCCGTTCTGGGCGAGATGCGCGGCAAGCCCGCCGGCACGGTCCGCATCACGGCGACTGAACACTCGATGCGAACCTTGATCTGGCCCAGGCTTCAACCATGGCTGC
>NZ_JBPJZE010000283.1:0-1133 GCF_051216695.1 Variovorax glucosi | reverse complement strand
CTCGAACGCTCGGTGCTCGACATGGTCCAGGAGCAGTCGCACCGCCTGCAGGCCATGAGCGACGAACTCGAAACCGTGCGCGCCTCGCTCAACGAACGCAAGATCGTCGAGCGCGCCAAGGGCCTGCTGATGGCGCACCGCCGGCTCAGCGAAGAAGACGCGCACAAGATGCTGCGCCAGACCGCCATGAACCAGAAGCGGCGGCTGGTCGACGTGGCCGAGTCGATGCTGGCAATGGCCGACTACCTGCCCATGCTCGACCGCGCGCCGCCGCGCTGAAGCGGTCCGGACCGTTCAACTTGGTGCAGTGCACAACAACCGTGCCACCGCCGCTTCCCAGCCTGATCGGGCCTTCTCCCATGCTGTGGGGCCGCATCCCGCTACTTTCTTGATAGCAGCCCGCAGCTCCCGAAGGCTGGCACACCGCTTGCAAGCAATAAGTTCGTAGGCCCCTCAATGGGTCTTCAGGCAGGCGGCACCCAACGGCGGGTGTCTCCCACCGAACCGGACAAAGGCGTCCCCATCCCGCAAGGGCTCGTTTTCGAGCAGCCCCTGCGCGGTGCGGACGCCTTTTCGTTTTTGTCTTTCTTGTTTGTTGTTTGTCTTCAACCGGAGCCCCGCCCCATGACCGACCTGCTCAAAACCCGCCTCAGCCGACGCCGCGTATTGCAAGCCGCCGCCATCGGCGCCGTCGGCATCGACCCGGCGCTGCGCGCCGCCGTCTGGGCCCAGGGCTCGGACAAGCCCGAGAAAGAAGAAGTAAAGATTGGTTTCATCCCGCTGACCGACTGCGCCAGCGTGGTGATGGCCTCGGTGCTCGGCATCGACAAGAAGTACGGCGTGAAGATCGTGCCCAGCAAGGAAGCCAGCTGGGCCGGTGTGCGCGACAAGCTGGTCAACGGCGAGCTCGACATGGCCCACGTGCTCTACGGCCTCGTCTACGGCGTGCACCTCGGCGTGAGCGGCCCCAAGAAGGACATGGCCGTGCTCATGACCCTCAACAACAACGGCCAGGCCATCACGCTGTCGAAGAAGCTCGCCGACAAGGGCGCGGTCGATGCGGCCTCGCTCGCCAAGCTCATCGCCAGCGAAAAGCGCGAATACACCTTCGCGCAGACCTTCCCCACCGGCAC
>NZ_JBPJZE010000282.1:0-1134 GCF_051216695.1 Variovorax glucosi | reverse complement strand
CGTCGCCGTCGCTGTCCAGGCCATAGATGGCATGCAGTTCGGCCACTTCGTCGGCAAGCGCTTGCGTGACATTGCCGGCGCCCTGCAGCAGGTCATAGCCGACCAGCGTGTGGTTGTCGCCCACGCCGAAAAGCTGGAACTGGACATTGCTGTTCACAGGATTGCCCAGCGGTGTGACGTAGGTCGAGGTGCTTGCAGCCAGTGTCTCCAGCGAGGTGGACTTGCCGGCTGTGTAGTACTTGCCGCCCAGGGTCAACACCTTGGCCGTGGTGCCGGTGACCTGTTCGAGCAAGCAGTCCGTCGTGTTCAGCTGACTGACCAGCACGAGGTCGCCTGCGGACACACCGACCGTGTTGTCCATTGCGAGCGTCGTGGCGCTGCCAGGGTCCGTCAGGCCACGGGGTATGCCACCCGCCACGGCATCGCCGCCCATGACGACCAGCACGTCGGAGCCGGTGTCGGACTGGCTCTTGCCGATAAGCACGGGCGCCACGCGCAGGTCGGACGTGGCGCCGGGCAGAAAGGCCTTCTTGAAGGGCGTGGGAAACTCGGCAGCGGCCGGCAGCAGGGAGGCCGCGTTGAGCCTGCAGCCGAACACGCCCCGGTCGGGCGGCTGGCTGGACTGGGCCAGGCTAGAGCCGGCGCTGCGTAGCGCGCGGTCGAGCACATAGGCCGCATACGCGCCGGCCTGCTCCATGTCGTTGGTCGAGGTGGTGACGCGCTTGTGCGTCTCGCCCACCACCACGATGCTGGTCACGGCCAGCGTCACGACCAGTCCGATGACCATGGCCACGAGCAATTCGATCAGCGAGAGGCCGCGCTGCCGCGGCAGCGCCGATGAGAAAGCGGGCCTCATGGCAGCGTCACCCGCGTGGTGAACGTGCTGCTCTGCTCGGTGCTTGCGCTTGAGCGGGAAGGCGCCTTCCAGGTGATCTGGATGTCGGCGCTGTTGGTGGTGCCGGTCACTGCGGCGACGGTCACGGCGCCGTTCGGCAGGCCTGCGTTGGCGGTGTCACTTACGCGTTTCTGCCAGACCGAGCTGGCGCTGGTGTCCACGACAACCGACTTGCCGAGCCACATCGCGCTGGCGATATCGTTGGCCAGCAACGCGGCGCGGTTGCGGTCCTGCGCGTC
>NZ_JBPJZE010000281.1:0-1137 GCF_051216695.1 Variovorax glucosi | reverse complement strand
GATCACGCCCTCGACCAGCCACTCGATCGCCTTCGGCTGGTCGACGGCCGGCGGATAGGGCGGGAAAAGCTCGAAAGGCGAGTCCGGATAGCGGATGAATTCCCCCTGTTTCACAGGCCCGATCGGGTCCAGTTTCTTCAGGTCTGCTATGGCTTCGTTGTTCTCTGGCATGGCTGTTCCCGACAGGTGGCGCTCGCGCCGGTAAAATTCAAGGCAACCGGAAAGGATAAAGCCTCCTCCGGTTGCAGCGAAGCTTTCATCCCAAAGGACCTTTCCATGTCTATGTTCACCGCGGTCGAAATGGCGCCGCGCGACCCGATCCTCGGCCTCAACGAGCAATTTGCAGCCGATACCAACCCCAACAAGGTCAATCTCGGCGTCGGCGTCTATTACGACGACAACGGCAAGCTGCCACTGCTGCAGTGCGTGCAGGCGGCCGAGCAGAACATGATGAAAGCGCCCACGGCGCGCGGCTACCTCCCCATCGACGGCATCGCCGCATACGACAACGCCGTCAGGGGGCTGGTCTTCGGCGCAGACAGCGAACCCGTTACCTCGGGCCGCGTGGCCACCATCCAGGCCATCGGCGGAACCGGCGGCCTCAAGGTCGGCGCTGACTTCCTGAAGAAGCTCAACCCCAACGCCAAGGTGCTGATCAGCGACCCGAGCTGGGAAAACCACCGCGCCCTCTTCACCAACGCCGGCTTCGAAGTCGAAAGCTACCCCTACTACGACGCCGCAAAGCGCGGCATCGACTTCGACGGCATGCTGGCCGCGCTCAACGCAGCCCCTGCCGGCACCGTCGTCGTGCTGCACGCCTGCTGCCACAACCCGACCGGCTACGACATCACGTCGCAGCAGTGGGACCAGGTCGTCGCCACCGTCAAGGCCAAGGGCCTGGTGCCTTTCCTCGACATGGCCTACCAGGGCTTCGGCTACGGCCTGAAGGAAGACGGCGCCGCCGTCGCCAAGTTCGTCGATGCCGGTCTGACCTTCTTCGTCTCGACCTCGTTCTCCAAGAGCTTCAGCCTGTACGGCGAACGCGTGGGCGCCCTGTCGGTGCTGTGCGAGAGCAAGGAAGAAGCCGGCCGCGTGCTGTCGCAGCTCAAGATCGCCATTCGCACCAACTACAGCAAC
>NZ_JBPJZE010000280.1:0-1137 GCF_051216695.1 Variovorax glucosi | reverse complement strand
CGACCCCGATACCCAGCGCAGCCTGTACCCCGTACCTGAAGTGCGGCTGCTGCCGGGCCGCGAATTCCCGATGGACGACGATGCGCGCGGGCGCTTTCGCAGCCGCTGGCGCGAACTGCTCGAAGGCGACCCGACCAAGAGCCGCATCTACAAGGACATGGGCAACGGCGTGGCCACCGCCGGCATCGAGTACTACCTGCCGCTGTTCTTCGACGAGACGGCCACGGTGTTCGACTACCTCGGACCGGACGCTACCGTCGTGCTGCACGGCGACCTCGAACCGGCCTTCCAGCATTTCTGGCAGGACACGAACGAACGCTACCGGCTGGTGCAAGGCGACCCCGAGCGCCCCGCCCTGCCACCCGAGGCGCTGTTCCTGAACGCCGAGCAGTTCTACCAGCGCGCCAAGCCCCATGCGCAGCTTGCCATCCGCGGCGACGTGCCCACCGAAGCGCCCTACGCCGAGTTCGACAAGCTGCCGCCCTTCGCCGTGGTGCGCGGCGCCGAAGACCCGCTGGTCGGCCTCAAGGCCCACATTCGCGCCACACCGCACCGCGTGCTGCTGATCGCCGAGAGCGACGGTCGCCGCGAAAGCCTGCTCGACTTCCTGCGCGCCAGCGGCGTGAGCCCGCCGGCCTTCGACTCACTGGCCGAGTTCGAGGCCTCCGCAGACGAAAAGATCGGCATTGCCACCGCTGCGCTGGCCTCGGGCTTCGCCTGGCGCGAACAGAGCATCGACCTCGTCACCGAGACCGAGCTGTTCGCTACCGCGCCCACCACTCGCCGGCGCAACAAGAAGCAGGAACAGGTCAGCGACGTCGAGGCGCTCATCAAGGACCTGTCGGAGCTCAACGTGGGCGATCCGGTGGTCCACAGCGCGCACGGCATCGGGCGCTACCGCGGCCTGATCCACATGGACCTGGGCCAGGGCAACGGCCCCGACGGCAAGCCGCTGCTGCAGGAAATGCTGCACCTTGAGTACGCCGACAAGGCCACGCTCTACGTGCCCGTCTCGCAGTTGCACCAGATCAGCCGCTACACCGGCGTCAGCGCCGACGAGGCGCCGCTGCACAAGCTCGGCTCCGGCCAGTGGGATAAGGCGAAGCGCAAGGCTGCGGAGCAGATCCGCGATTCGGC
>NZ_JBPJZE010000027.1:0-1860 GCF_051216695.1 Variovorax glucosi | reverse complement strand
TGCGGCCGCCTTCGCGCACGCTGGCATAGAGCGTGCCCTTGGCCCGCGACAGCATCCGCACGCGATGGGCGCCGTCCACCGGATCGAAGCCCTCGCCGAGGAACAGCGCCGACCAGGCGTCGTCGGGCGCGCGGTCGACATCGGCCAATGCACCGCCCGGCGCGACCACCTGCCGCATGCGCTGCATCGACCCGATCTGCACGCAGGTGGGGCTGTCGCCGATGTAGTGCCGCCGCTCCAGCTCGGTGCGCAGCCCGTCGAAGCAGGGCGCGTCGGCCAGCCGCAGCGCGGGCACGACCTGACGGCTGTCGTAGCGGTCTTCGATGCGGTCCAGCGTTGCGTGATCGACCGCGCTGCGATGCAGCGGCACGGCCGATCTGGCACGCTTCACGGTGCCGCCGGCAAAGGGCAGCAGCCAGCCGTCGAGCTCCTCGGTCAGGTCGGGCGAGACCGCCGCGATGGTGGCGCGCTCGATGGCTTCGATGTCGGTGACGTTCAGTGTCGTGGTGTTCATGGCGTGGCCTCCGGCGCCGTGAACTTCGCCGCGGCCACGCCCTTGAGCAGCGCTTCGCGCTGGTTCCGGCTGATACCGCGGATGCCCTCGGCAACCCACTTGATGCGGTCGGCGTCGATGTGGCCATCGCGCCGCCATTGCTCGAGCACGGCCTGCGGCTTGTGCAGCATGGCGGCAAGCCACACGGCCTGCGCCGGATCGAGCGTGCGTGCGCTGCGCTTGAAGTAGCGGCGCGCCGCGGCCTCGGCGCCGCAGATGTTGCCGCCCCAGGGCGCGTTGTCCAGGTACAGCTGCAGGATGCGGGCCTTGCCCAGCGTCTGCTCCATCTCTACCGCGTAGAGCAGCTCACGCAGCTTGCGCTCGGCCGTGCGGTCGCTGCCCGTCACCAGCAGCTTGGCCAGCTGCTGCGCCGGATCTGGCCGGGCTTCTGGTTGTTGTCGATCGACGCGAGGATCTCGGTCAGGTCGTAGCCGCTGTGGGTGAAGAAGCGCTGGTCTTCGGCGGCGATGACGGCGCGCGCCAGCCAGCTGTCGTTGGCGAGCTTGGCCGAAGGGCCGCAGCTGGTGCGCGCGTTGAGCATGGCCTCGGTGCCCAAGCCCTCGACCGTGAATTGGCTGATAACGGGCTGCACGGCGAAGGTGGCCTCGGGCAGCACGAACTGGCCGCGCAGCGCCAGCGTGCCGCCGATGCGCGCGCGCTGCAGCTCGGGCAGGGTGGGCACCAGCACCGCGTACCAGCGCGCGATGGGCGCGTCCTGCACGCTGGCGTTCAGATGGATGTTCTTCGGCGCGAGCCTGCCGTCCCAGTTGCCTTGCAGCCGGGTGGTGTCGGTGCCCTGGGGCGTGGCTTCGAAGGTGCCGTTGAGCGTGTTGCCGTCGCGCTTCACGGTGGCAATCAGGCGTTCGACCCGGATCGGTTGGGTGCCGAGCGCCGGCACCTCCGCGCTGCAGGGCGCGCACTGCATCTCCAGCAACTCGCCGGCCGGCTTCCAGGCGAAGCGCACGGTGCCGAAGCTGGTGTCGAGCGAGCGCCCGTCGAGATAAGGCGCGAACCACGACGAGGTGGCCACGCGCACTGCGGTCGGAATGCCGATCTCGAAATTCAATGGCCCCGCCTTCACCGTGGTGCTCCACTCACCCGCAGCCGGCGCGAGCGCCAGCTTGACTATCAAAAAGATAGCTACACACGCTGTAATGACCAAGGCCAGCAGGCCATAGAGCACGAATCGCAGGATCTTCTTCAAGGCACGTTCTCGGATCGTCAGATCGGTTTTGCCACCGTGACAGCTTGCCACGGCCCATGGGATTGGCCGCTGGCCGCTGCCCAGTACCAGCTTGAAGTGTCTG
>NZ_JBPJZE010000279.1:379-1140 GCF_051216695.1 Variovorax glucosi | reverse complement strand
GGCGGCGCGCCCTACGGTGCCACCACCGTCGCAGGCGGCGACGGCTCGCGGCAACCGACGGCGATCGATCTGGCCGGCGCGCGCCATCAAGGCGAGCTGGTGGCCAAGACCGCAGCGAAGCTCTTTGCCTGAGCGCCCGCACCCTCCATCTGTAGAAGCGAGAAAGACATGGTCTCCAACGACTTTGCAGGACGAGTCGTGCTCGTCACGGGCGCGGGCTCCGGCATCGGGCGGGAAGCCGCCAAGGCCTTCGCGGCGCGAGGCGGCCTCGTGTATGCCGCCGACCTGAACGAGCATGGCCTCGCAGAAACCGTCGACCTCATCACCGAGATCGGCGGCAAGGCCCAGGCAGTCATCGCCAACGTGGCCGTCGAGGAAGAAGTTGCCAGCGCCATTGCACGCATCGAACGCGAGGCAGGCCGGCTCGACGTGGCCTTCAACAACGCCGGCATCACCGGCAAGGCGCAGCGCATCGAAGACTATCCGACCGAAGACTTCGACAGGGTGATCGCGGTCAACCTGCGCAGCGTCTTTCTCGGCATGAAGCACGAGTTGCCGCTCATCAAGAAGAGCGGTGGCGGTGCCATCGTGAACACAGCCTCCGTGGCAGCACTGACGGGCCCCGGCGGAATGAGCGCCTACGCAGCCTCCAAGCACGGCGTGCATGGCCTCACGCGTGTTGCGGCCATGGAAAACGCCGCCCACAACGTGCGAGTCAACGCCCTCGCGCCCGGCTGGACGGAAACGCCGATGGTGAAGGT
>NZ_JBPJZE010000279.1:0-369 GCF_051216695.1 Variovorax glucosi | reverse complement strand
CATCCCGCAGAGGTAGCTGCCGCCGCCGTGTGGCTGGCCTCCGATGCCGCCAGCTACGTGATGGGCCAGATGCTGGTCGTCGACGGTGGAATGACCATCGGCGGCGTCGAACTTTGAACAAACCGAACCGACAAGGAGCAACACCATGAGCAATTTGAATGCGGGCGAGATGGCAAAGGCCGTCATTCGCCGCAATACCGAGGAAGTACAAGGGCGCGGAAACTGGGCTCTGTTCGACGAGCTGTTCTCGGTCGACTTCCTTGACCACACACCACAGCCGAACTGCACGCCCGACAAGGCCGGTGCGCTGGGCCTGTATCGTAGCCTGCGCGAGGCGTTCCCCGACCTTCATGCCGAGATCCATTGGCA
>NZ_JBPJZE010000278.1:0-1142 GCF_051216695.1 Variovorax glucosi | reverse complement strand
TTTGATGGCGGTGTAGGCTGAGAAAACGCCGAGGCTCGCGTGCCGGCGCACGTCGCGGAAACCCGCGTCGGCCAGTGCCTGCATCACCCGCTCGGGCGGAATGCAGGCCTCGATCGTGTCCCAGTAGTAGCGCCACAGTTCGGAGGTGTTGCGCTGGCGACCGACCACGCGGGCGATCAGCGGCACCACGGCACGCATGTAGCCCTTGAGCAGCGCGGTTGCGATGCGGCCCTCGGGCTTGGTTATTTCGAGCACCGCCACGCGCCCGCCGGGGCGCAGCACGCGATGGAACTCGCTGAAGGCTGCCGCCACGTCGCTGATGTGGCGCATGGCGTAGCCCATGCTCACGAAGTCGCAGCTGGCATCGGGCCGGGGCAGGGCTTCGGCCACGACGCGCACAAGCTCGACGCCGGGCAGCTTGACCTGGCCCAACATGCCGGGGCTGGGGTCGACGCCCACGAGCTGGCCGGTGGAGCCGATGAGTTTCAGCGCCTCGCGGGCCACGAGCCCGGTGCCGATGCCCACGTCCAGCACCTGCATGCCCGCCGCGAGGCCGGCTTCCCGCAGCGCAGCACGGCGGTACGAGGGGCCGGTGCCGAAGGCCAGCACGCTCTCGATGCGGTCGTAGTCCGCGGCCGTGCTGTCGAAGATGCGCAGCAGGAATGCCTGATGCTCGGCCTCGGTCTTGTAGTACAGCGGCAGAGGGGCGTGCGGCGGCAGGATGTCAGGATTCCCGGGCCCGACGGAAGGCGATGGCGTCATCGAACGATTATCACCAAAAGCCCCGGCCCGAATTCCGGGCCCCAGGGCGGGCGTTGTGTGCGCCGGACAGTAAACTCGGAGCCTGCTTAGAAAACACAGGACAGCGAGATAGAAAGCCATGGCCGGACATAGCAAGTGGGCGAATATTCAGCACCGGAAGGGCCGCCAGGACGAGAAGCGGGGCAAGCTCTGGACCCGCGCCATCCGCGAAATCACAGTGGCCGCCCGCGCCGGTGGCGCTGACCTGGGCTCCAACCCCCGTTTGCGGCTGGCCGTTGAAAAGGCCAAGGCGGTGAACCTGCCCATCGACACCATCAAGCGCAACATCGACAAGGCCACGGGCAACCTCGAAGGCGTCAATTACGAAGAAATTCGTTACG
>NZ_JBPJZE010000277.1:334-1143 GCF_051216695.1 Variovorax glucosi | reverse complement strand
CCGACGAAATCCGCAAGACGGAGGCGTTCATCTATCACCCGGACCGGAACACCTACGGACACGGCGCGCTGTCACACGCTGAAGTCCTGGAAGTAGCGGCATGGCTCATTCGTGAGCGGCCTACTCTGCAGCGCGTTCTGGAAGATCGGCATCCACTCATCCTCATTGATGAGTCGCAAGACACGATGAAGGGTGTTCTCGATGCCCTGTTCGAACTTTCGAAGAGCCGCCCGGGTCGCATCACGCTCGGTCTCCTAGGCGATCATCGGCAGCGCATTTACCCTGATGGCCACGACGACCTGCCGTCACACGTGCCCGAGGACTGGGAGCGCCCCGCGCTGCAGATGAACCATCGCAGCCAGCAACGCATCGTCGAGCTTATCAACAAGATTTGGGACGCAGACATCGAAGGCCGTACTCAGCCCAAGACTGGCGTGCCTCAGCATTCGCGGACGGAGAAGAATGCTGGCACGGTCCGCATCTTTGTCGGAGATACCAAGACGGATACGGCCAACAAGATCGAGCAGGAGGCGAGCTGCGCGCAGGCCATGGTGACCGCAACTGCCAGCGTGGCCTGGCGGGGGGATGTGCGAGGCTACAAGACGCTCGCGCTTGAGCACAAGCTGGCAGCCAAGCGAGGCGACTTCTTCGAGGCATACAACGCGATGGACCTATTGGACAAGGATGCCGCAATGCCCAAAAGCAACGGGGAGCGAACCGGTCCTGCCATGGTTCGGCCGATCCTCGGCCCAATGCTTGAGCTTGCCGAGTGCCTGCTACCGGATGGCTCGCTAAACGAATTTGCTGCT
>NZ_JBPJZE010000277.1:0-324 GCF_051216695.1 Variovorax glucosi | reverse complement strand
GGCGCACTTGCGAAGCTGCCGCAGACCAGTGCTGAACGCCAAGCGGCCTTGAACAACATTCACGCCGCAGTCATGGGATTCACCGCCGCCACGTTCAAAGACGGCGCTACGGTGCGGGAGGTCCTATCGCCTGTCCTTGAGCAGAGACTGTTCGACGCGGACTCGCGTTTAGTCCAAGCATATGAAGACACCTCGCCTCCGCCACCCGAACCGAAGATCAAAGGCAAGGAAGCAAAGGAAGACAGGCTAAAGCGCGGATGGCACGCTCTCTTCAGCGTGCCGTGGCAAGAGATTGCTAGGTATCGCGCCTACCTCGCCGGAGAA
>NZ_JBPJZE010000276.1:833-1143 GCF_051216695.1 Variovorax glucosi | reverse complement strand
CTGACGCACGTGGTGGTGGTGATGCCCTACGCGCTGCGGCTGGTGCTGGCCTCGGCCACGGGCCTGGACCGCGATGCCGAGAAGGCCGCGCTCTCGCTCGGCGCGAACCGCATGACCGCGTTTCGCCGCATCGTGCTGCCGCTGATCCTGCCGGGCGTGGTCGGCGGCTGGATGCTCGCCTTCATCCAGAGCTTCGACGAGCTCACCATGACCGTGTTCGTTGCCACGCCGGGCACCACGACGCTGCCGGTCGCCATGTACAACCAGATCGCGCAAACCATCGATCCGCTGGTGGCGTCGGTGTCGACCG
>NZ_JBPJZE010000276.1:0-823 GCF_051216695.1 Variovorax glucosi | reverse complement strand
CACGGTGGTGCTGATGGTGCTGCTCGACCGCCTCGTCGGCCTCGACCGCGTGCTGATCGGCAAGGGCTGAACGCGCCCTGCCCGTCTCTGCCCATCTGCTCGCGTCCGGGCATTTCTTTTTCTGCATCCCATGAACACAAGTGATTTGATCGTCGTCGGCGGCGGCCTGGTCGGCACCGCGCTGGCCTACGGCGCGGCGCGCAACGGCATTCGCGTGACCGTCCTCGACGAGGGCGACGATGCGTTTCGTGCGTCGCGCGGCAACTTCGGGCTCGTATGGGTCCAGGGCAAGGGCTTCGGCATGACGCCGTATGCGCGCTGGACGATGAAATCGGCCGCGCAATGGCCACAGCTCGCCGAGGCACTGAACGCCGACACCGGCATCGACGTGCAACTGCGCCAGCCCGGCGGCTTTCATTTCTGCTTTTCCGACGACGAGCTGCAGGCACGCGAAGCGCGCATGCGCAGCATCAGCGACGCGCTCGACGGCAACTACGCCTTCGAGATGCTGGACCATGCATCGCTCAAGGCACGGCTGCCCGGCGTCGGGCCCGCGGTCGCGGGCGCGAGCTACACGCGGATGGATGGCCACGCCAATCCGCTGAAGCTGCTGCGTGCGCTGCACGCGGCCTGCCGCCATCACGGCGTGCACTTCGCGCAGGGCAGCCGGGTAACGCGGATCACGCCGCAGGCCGGCGGCTTCGAGATCGAGGCCGGCGCGGCCACATGGCACGCGCCGCGCGTGGTGCTCGCAGCCGGCCTCGGCAGCCGCGAGCTGGCACCGCAGGTCGGCCTGCACGCGCCGGTGCAGCCCAACCGGGGC
>NZ_JBPJZE010000275.1:0-1144 GCF_051216695.1 Variovorax glucosi | reverse complement strand
ACTCGCGCGCACTCCAGCCTGTCATCAGCGGCAGGGGGCCCACATCCCAGTGCAGTTCGATGCCGGCGGCCTGCAGGCGCGGCCCCAGGCGGTAGCGCACACTGCCAAGGGCCGAGGCCACGTCGCCCTCGCAGCCGTGCATGGCGTCCACCGTGAGCTTGAGCTGGTCCACCGCGTCGCGCAGGTGCAGCGCCACATCGCCGAGAGCCGTTCCCGGCTGCTGGGTCATCTGCAGCAGCCCGACCAGTTGCCCTCCGAGACCATCGTGCAGGTCCTGCGTCAGGCGCTGGCGTTCTTCCAGCGCGCCGCGTGCTTTTTCTCCTTCCCGCTCGCGGGCGAAGGAGGCTTCCAGGGCGGCGTTGCGCTCGGCGAGCTCAGCCTCCAGCGAGGCGTTCATTGCCGCCATCGCCCGGGCGTCCTTGCGCATGCGCTCGGCGATGACCCATGCCAGCGTGATGGCGAAGCCAACCCAGGCGAAGCGGATCCACGGCACCATCGCGTAGGCCTCGGGCGAGGTGCGCATCACCCATACGTCGCGCACACCGCACAGCACGACCAACACCACCGCCAGAGCCAGCACGCGGTGTTCCAGTACGGCACTGCGCAGCGCCACACGCAACACGACGAACATCATCGCCATTGCCGCCAGGAGGCTCATCCCCCGCCACAGCGGCATCAGCCACACCAAAGGCACCATGATGCCCAGCACGGCCGCAACCGGCGCCAGCCAGGCCATCAGGCCCAGCAGGCGTGCCAGGCGGGTGTCGTCCCGTCCCACCACGGCCAGGGCGAAGCGGCACAGCAGCGGCACCGCTGCCTGGAACGCTGCCAGCGGCAGCACACCCCACAAGGGCCAGGGCAACGGTGCATGCGTGAACAGCACGCGCGCCGTCTGCAGCGACCACAGCAGTTCTCCCAGACCGTAGTAGAGGTAGATCGTTTCAAGCTGTCGCAGCCACACCAGCAGCGACAACGCTCCCAACACCCCGCTCACGATGGCGATGAAACGCCCGCCGCTGACCTGCCAGAACAGGGCGCTGTCGTACAACGGAAGAAGCTCGGCCTTGCTGCCCACCACCACCGGCGACAGCCCGCCCAGCCGTGCAGCCTGTGCCGCGATGACGACTTCGACGCGGTGCGGTGT
>NZ_JBPJZE010000274.1:0-1145 GCF_051216695.1 Variovorax glucosi | reverse complement strand
TCCGCATCTGGCGCATCTACCTCGCGGGCTGTGCCTATGCCTTTGAGAACGACGACGTGGCCATCTACCAGATCGTCGGGCGCAAGGCGGGGAGGTCGGCGAAGACGCTGCCGTGGTCGCGCCGCTATATCTACGACGGCACTTCGGCGTTGAACGCCGGCTGACTGACGGTGAAGCCGCTTCAGTAGCCCAGAAGACCGTCCCAGATGGCGAGTTGCGCCAGCTTGGGCACCGTGCCGACGACCACGCTTCCGCTGACGCCTTCGCCCATGCGCACCGCATTCGCCAAGGGGCCTGTGTAGCGCGGCCACGCAGTGCCGGCGCCGAATGCCGTGGCCTGCGGCTCGCGCGCGAAAGACACCAGCGCCGCTGCCATGCTCGCCGACAGCTGCGCTTCCGCGGCGCCGTTGCCGACCTTGTCCTTGTAGTAGTCCAGCCCGTAGGTGCCGAAGAGCAATGGCAGGTCGGCGCAGTGCGGCACGCCGTGTCCCGGTGCCTTGAGGGCGTGCGCATAGGTGCCGAAGCGCACGTCCTTGCCTTCGCTGGCGAGCCTGCCGGCGTAGTGCACCGAATGGACGCGAATGGCGTAGTCGCCATAGATCTCCACCAACAGGTCGCCGGCGCCCGTCGGCCGTCCCTCATCGGCCGCGGCCTGGCGGTAGTTTGCGAGCACCTGGCTGCTTGCCGTGGCCGAATTGGTCAGCGATGTGATGTATGCCAGCAGTTGCGTGTCGTTCTGCGGCAGAGGCGCCGTCAGCGCCTTGCCGGTGGCGGGGTCGATCAGGTCGACGAAGAAGCTGCCTTCGGTCAGCGTGGTCGTGATGATCACTGGCAGGTTGGCCGGCCATGCGGCGCGCGTCCAGTCCGCGAGGCAGAACTGCGCATCCACGACCGGAACGAACTTCGAACTGCGTCCGGTCGTGATGGTGGCTGGCAACGGCTGCGCGTTGAGCGCTATCTCCGCCGCATGGAGCGTGGCGGCCGGCACGTCGCGCAGGCCCCGCGGCGTGGTGTTCAGGCGGGCGGCCAGCAGCTCGGTGTACGCCGCCGCGTCCTTCAGGCTGAAGTTGTTCGGCGCCGCGTTGCTGCCCGGGCTCAGCAGCACGACTTTGCGAAGGAACTTCCGGGAGGCGGGGTTCTGCGCA
>NZ_JBPJZE010000273.1:0-1146 GCF_051216695.1 Variovorax glucosi | reverse complement strand
GTCCGGGCCGCTGCCAGCCGGGAACCCGACGACGAGGCGTACAGGCCGGCTGGGATAGGCGGAGGCCGCCTGGGCGGGCGCCTGGGACGCCCAGGACATGCTCCCGGGTCCGACCAGCGCAGTGGCGGCGATGAGCGCGCGGCGGCGCGTGGCGGTGGTTTGGGCGGTCGTCATGGAGGTCTCCTGTCGGTGTTGAAACGGGGGGCGCGGCGCTGGCGCCATGGATCACTGCAGCGCGAAGAAGCGCATCACGACCTGGGCGGGGTGGCGCACGCCGACCCCGACGAACAGGCGCTCGGTGATCCAGTGCAGAGCCTCGCTGCGCGTCTCGAAAGAGGGTGCACAACGAAAATAGACCTGCGCCGGGTCAACGGGGGCGCCGCGCAGCAACTGCGCCATCACGTCGGCAGGCGCGGTGCGCATCGCACGGTTGCGCACGTAGATGCGGTCGCCGGCATCTGTCTCCAGACCGTAGCGGGCGTCGAGCTGCGAGACCGTGTCGCTTGCGATGCGCTGGAAATCGGCACCACCCGGCAGCACCCGCCCGCTCCAGCCATCGCCCTTGACATGGCCGCCCACGATGGGCACCACGCGGCGTAGTCCCTGGGCGCCGTCGCCCAGCACCAGCGGCTCGCCGACTTCGACGGATACATCGGCAAACCAGGTCAGGCGCGGCGCGGCAAGCGGATCGTTCTCTTGAAGGGTGGAAGTCATGCCTTAGCGTAAGTCCGGTGGCGGGGCGACGCTGTCATCCTGGAAGATGACGGGATTCCCCGTATTGCCCCATGCACACCTGGATTCCCGATCTGCCCGCCGAGAGTGCCGAAGCGTCATTGGCGCAATGCCTGCCGGTGGTGGTGCGTGCGCTGGGCGAGCCGACGTTTGGCGTTTGCCTGCTCAAGGCCATGGCGTCGGCCCTGCCGGTGGGGTCGTTCTCGGTCTACCGCACGGGGTCGCGACCGGCCATCTTTCTGAGCGGCAGCCGGGGCATGCCCGACACCACCCGTGACTGTTGGCGCGCTTACCTCTCGGGTCCGATCCAAGGGGACCACACCTTGCGCGAAGCGAGCGCGCCGCAGCTGCGTGTGTGCCACATCACTGCGCGGGAGGTGCCGCCGGAACACCGTGCCAAGGTGTACGACGCCC
>NZ_JBPJZE010000272.1:530-1146 GCF_051216695.1 Variovorax glucosi | reverse complement strand
TGCAAGCCTTGCAAGCACTCGCCGCAGCCTGAAGCAGGCCTATCGCCTGAAATCCAGCCGCCCGTTGGGCCAGCGACCGTCGATCCTGCGGTTGTCGACGATCAGGCCCACCCAGGGCTGCGTGATGGCCGGATTGCTCAGGTTGATGTAGCGGCCCACGAGCGTGTCGGGATCGACATAGCGGACATCGAGCAGGGCCTGCCGCGCGCCGCCATCCCAATCGAACAGCAGATAGAACCGGCTGCCGGCCACCCGCACAGTGGCTGTGCCCTGCTTCCATGCAGCTTCGGAATCACCAGGAATCGTCGGATCGGCGCCGCCATTCCAGCGGCTGGACCATGCGCCGACGATCGAGGATGGCGCGTCGTTCACCGATGTTGTGCCCCACGCAGGCGCGTTCGGGTCATCGGGCCCGCCGTGAAGTTCGATGCTCTCGGCAAACGCTTCGATATCTGCGCCATCCGGGTCGGGCGCATCTTCGACGCCGAATGGGTTTCGGCCGGGGGAGGTGTTGGTGTTCATGGCGCCATCGTGCGCCGGAGCGTGCCGCCACGCATGCCGTTTCCGGACATGCGAACGAGGACGCAAAGGCTACGCCACGCGCTCGGCGATCAGC
>NZ_JBPJZE010000272.1:0-520 GCF_051216695.1 Variovorax glucosi | reverse complement strand
GCGAAAAAGCCGAACGCCGCAAGCAGCGTCCACTTCAACACGATCCATCCGATGCGCCGGTACTTGGCCTGCCCCGTGCCCGCATAGAACGCAAAGCACACGCCCGCCACCAGCAGAAGCAGCAGGATGGCCCAGCGGAAAAGAAGCATGTGAGGCGGAGAGACGGGCGTGGCCTACCAGGCCCGGGCAACTTCGCCGAAACCGCGCGGTGCGCGCTTCTCGTCCTCGAAGGTCACGACTTCGTAGGCGTCGCTGTGCGAGAGCAGTTCGCGCAGCAGCTTATTGTTGAGCGCATGGCCCGAACGGAACGCGGTGTAGGCCGCCAGCAGCGGCTTGCCGATGAGGTACAGGTCGCCCATGGCATCGAGGATCTTGTGCTTCACGAACTCGCCGTCGTAGCGCAGGCCGCCCGCATTGAGCACCTTGGTGTCGTCCATCACGATGGCGTTGTCCAGGCCGCCGCCGAGCGCGAGGCCCTTGCTGCGCATGTACTCGACTTCCTTGGTGAAGCCGAAGGTGC
>NZ_JBPJZE010000271.1:0-1147 GCF_051216695.1 Variovorax glucosi | reverse complement strand
GCGCTGGCAGCTTTCACGCTCGCCGCCCCCGTGCACGCGCAGCAGAGCGAGGCCCAGAAGCAGCTCGCCAGCGAGCGCTTCACCATCATTTCGCCGTTCCCGCCCGGCGGCCCGGTCGACATGCTGGCCCGCGTGCTTTCCGATGGTCTTGCCAAGCGCTATGGACAGGCGGCAGTGGTCGACAACCAGGTGGGCGCGGCCGGCAACATCGGCATGGAGAAGGTCAAGCGCGCCAAGCGCGACGGCCACACGCTGTTGGTGATCCCGGCGGGCAACGTCACCCTCAACCCGACGCTGATGCCCAATTTCCCGTTCGACATGGCGAAGGACTTCGTGCCGATCACCATGCTGGCCAAGGCGCCCAATGTGCTGGTGGCGTCGCCCGCATCGGGCATCAAGAGTGCGAAGGATCTGGTGGCGCAGGCCAAGGCCAAGCCCGGCACGCTGTCTTATGCCTCGCCCGGCGTGGGCAGCGGCTTGCACCTGGCGGGCGAACTGTTCAAGCAGCAGGCCGGCATCGACATGCTGCACGTGCCCTACAAGGGCACGCCGCCCGCGCTCAACGACGTGCTCGGCGGCTCGGTGCCGCTGATGTTCAGCAACCTGCCCGCGACGCTGCCTTTCCTGAAGCAGGGCAAGTTGGTCGCCATCGGCATCACGGAGGCCAAGCGCAGCCCCGCCGCACCCGACATCCCGACGCTGGCGGAGCAGGGCATCCAGGGCGTGACCGTGACCTCGTGGTACGGCCTCATGGCGCCCAAGGGCACGCCGCCCGAAGTCACGCAACGCATCAACAGCACGCTCAACGCCGCGCTGAATTCGCCGGCCTTCAGGGAGAAGATCGAACAGATGGGCTACACCCCCCTGGGCGGAACGCCGGAGCGCTTCACGACGGCCATCAAGGACGACATCCTGAAGTGGGGTGAGGTCGTGAAATTTTCCGGAGCGAAGGTCGATTGAGCGCCGCTCCCTCTGTTCGGCATCTTCGGGTTCGCATGCGATGAATCTCTTCACCTTGCTGGCGCATGCCGCGCGCCGCTTCCCGGCGCATGGCGCGGTGTTTCACGGCGAGCGTCTCGTGCAGCGCTATGGCGATCTGCATCGGCGGGCGCTCGAACTGGCCGCGGGGCTGCGAGGCCTTGGCCTG
>NZ_JBPJZE010000270.1:0-1147 GCF_051216695.1 Variovorax glucosi | reverse complement strand
CCTGCCCTGAGAGGAATCGTTCATGTGTGGAATCGTCGGCGTTGTCAGCAGCGCACCCGTCAATCAGCTGCTCTATGACGCGCTGCTGCTCCTGCAGCATCGCGGCCAGGATGCCGCTGGCATCGTGACCTTGCTCGAACGCAAGTTCTTCATGCACAAGGCCAAGGGCATGGTCCGCGACGTGTTTCGCACGCGCAACATGCGCGCGCTGCCGGGCAACGTGGGCCTGGGCCAGGTGCGCTACCCGACCGCCGGCAATGCATACAGCGAGGAAGAGGCCCAGCCCTTCTACGTGAACGCGCCGTTCGGCATCGTGCTCGTGCACAACGGCAACCTGACCAACGCGCATGCGCTGCGTTCGGAGCTGTTCTCCACCGACCACCGCCACACCAACACCGAGAGCGACTCCGAAGTGCTGCTCAACGTGCTGGCGCACGAGCTGGAGCGCTCTTCGCGCGGCGTGCCGTTGCATCCGGCCGAGGTGTTTGCTGCGGTCAAGAACATGCACAAGCGCCTGCGCGGCTCGTACGCCGTGGTGTCGCTGATCGCCGGCCACGGCCTGCTCGCTTTCCGCGACCCGTACGGCATCCGCCCGCTGTGCATGGGCCGCAGCGCCGACGGCACCGTGATGGTGGCGAGCGAATCGGTCGCGCTGGAAGGCTCGGGCCATGTGTTCGAGCGCAACATCAACCCGGGCGAGGCCGTGTTCATCGACCTCGTAGGCAACGTGCATTCGATGCAGTGCGCCGAAGCGCCGACGCTGAACCCCTGCATCTTCGAATTCGTGTACCTCGCGCGTCCGGACTCGGTGCTCGACGGCATCTCGGTCTACCAGGCGCGCCTGAACCTTGGCGAGACGCTGGCCAAGCGCGTGGTGTCTACCGTGCCGCCGAACCAGATCGACGTGATCATCCCGATTCCCGAGTCGAGCCGCCCGAGCGCCACGCAACTCGCGCACCTGCTGGGCGTGCCGTACCGCGAAGGCTTCGTGAAGAACCGCTACGTTGGCCGCACCTTCATCATGCCGGGGCAGGGCGTGCGCAAGAAGTCGGTACGCCAGAAGCTGAACGTGATCGCCAGCGAATTCAAGGGCCGCAACGTGCTGCTGGTCGACGACTCGATCGTGCGCGGCACTACCAGCCGCGAG
>NZ_JBPJZE010000026.1:0-1871 GCF_051216695.1 Variovorax glucosi | reverse complement strand
AGACCGGTGGGCTCTACATCGTCAACCCCAGCGGCGGCGCTGATGCGGCGACGCTGGTCTTTCATCCGGTGGCGGCCGGCAAGAAGCTGAGCGAGCTTCTGCCGGGCGACGAATCGGCCGCCTGGCTGTCGCGGATCTCGGCTCCGGATGCGATGTGGATCGACGACGCGCGGGCGGTGCTTGCGTCAGCGAACGGGCAGCGGCGCTATGCCTCGGTGGCCAGGAGCGAAGCGACTGGCTGGCTGGTGGTAGCCGAGCTTCCCGCTTCGGAGGTGCTCGCCGGGCTCTATCACCAGATGGCCTGGATCGGCGCCTGCATTGCGCTGGCGGCTCTGGTATTGGGGGCGGCGTTGATCGTCTTCATCCGCCGCACCGTGCGGCCACTGGGCTTGCTGAGCGAGCATGTGCAGGCGCTGGGCCAAGGTGACCTGTCGAAGCAACTGGCCTCGGACCGCCGCGACGAGATGGGCGTGATCACCCGCGCCGTGGAGAGCATGCGAGAAAACCTGGCCGGCGTGGTGGGCGGCGTGCGCGAGGGCACCGATGCCATCGCCACCGCCTCGGGCCAGATCTCGGCCGGCAACCAGAACCTTTCGACGCGCACCGAGGAACAGGCGAGCTCGCTGCAGCAGACCGCTGCGTCGATGGAGGAGCTCACCAGCACCGTCAAGCAGAACGCAGACAACGCGCGGCAGGCCAACCAACTGGCGCTGTCGGCCTCCGAGGTGGCGCTCAAGGGCGGCGATGTGGTCAGCCAGGTGGTGGACACCATGGCCTCGATCCATGCCTCGTCGAAGAAGATCGTGGACATCACCGGCGTGATCGATGGCATCGCCTTCCAGACCAACATCCTGGCGCTCAACGCCGCGGTGGAAGCCGCGCGTGCGGGCGAGCAGGGCAGGGACTTCGCCGTGGTGGCCGCCGAAGTGCGCAACCTCGCGCAGCGCTCCGCTGCCGCGGCCAAGGAAATCAAGGGCCTGATCGACGACTCCGTCGGCAAGGTCGGCGCAGGCACTGCCCTTGTGGGCGAGGCCGGAAGAACCATGGAAGAGATCGTAGGCAGCGTGAAGCGGGTGACCGACATCATCGGAGAGATCAGCGCTGCGAGCCACGAGCAGACATCAGGCATCGAACAGATCAACCAGGCCATCACGCAGATGGACGAGGTCACGCAGCAGAACGCGGCGCTGGTCGAGGAAGCCTCGGCCGCAGCCCAGTCGCTGCAGGAACAGGCCGGCAGCCTCGTGCAGGCCGTCAGCATCTTCAAGCTCGGCGAAGGCCAGCAGGCTGCGCCCCGCGCGCAGGCCAGGACGCAGCCGGCTGCGCGCATCAAGCCATCGTTGCCAGCGACGCCGCAGCTCGCGGTGGCCGGTGCCGGCGACTGGCGCGAGTTCTGAGCCATAGGTCCTCTGTAGTTATGAAAACTGCGAACCCCGCGAGGCGTGATCCCGCCTTCGTCTCCCTGGCTCGCACCATGACCCTCGGCACCGTCGCGGGCATGCTCCTGGTGGTAACGCTGGTGCTGGCAGTCTTCTACGCGCTGGCTTCCTCGCAGCAGCAGCGCAGCGCCGCGCAGTACGCCAACGCCAAGGCAGAGGCCATCGCCCGCTCGCTGGACATCTTCGACCAGACCATGCGCCTCACGGCGGAGAACGCTTTCGGCGTCTTCCGGCGCCAGTTTGCGTCCAGCCTCGTTCTCGACGGGGCGGCGCAAGGAACATTGACCAGCGACGGCACGCCCATCGACGCCGCGCGCATCGCGGAGGTGGATGCCTTGGCGCGCGATTTCCCCGGCGCCAACGCCACGGTGTTCGTGGCGGAGGGCGAAGATTTCGGCCGCGTCACCGCCTCGGTGAGGAATGAGAGCGGCG
>NZ_JBPJZE010000269.1:0-1148 GCF_051216695.1 Variovorax glucosi | reverse complement strand
CATCGGGCTGAGCTATCCAGAAGCGCGTGAGTGCAACCTGTATTTCGTGAGCTGGGTGCTGAATCTGGAATACGCGATCGAACGCGGCCTTACGCACTACGTCGCCGGATGGACGGATCCCGAAGTCAAGGCGCAACTGGGCGCGAGCTTCACTTTCACTCGACACGCCGTATACGTGCGCAATCCGCTGCTGCGCTGGCTGGCGCGGTGTTTTGTGAGCCGCTTCGAGCGTGACCGTGCCTGGCGTAGGTCGGAGCCTGCCGCATGAGCCTTCCCCCTGTCGTCCTGGATCTGGATCGGTCGGTCGGACCGCTTGCGAGCGAGTGGCGCATTCCACTGGGAGATCGGCAGGAGGCGTTGCGCTTCGGCTGCGGCCTCAGGCACATGCGTGCGCTGGCACGCCAACTCGATATCTGGCTGCCGGCTCCCGCCCGACACGGCCCGGTATTCATGGGCAGCGGGGACTTCCATCACCTGACCTGGCCACTGGTGGCGCGCTGCATCCGTGCGCTGGGCCTGCGGCGGTCGCAGTTGCGCGTGGTAGTTCTGGACAACCATCCCGACAACATGCGGTTTCCTTTCGGCGTGCACTGCGGCTCCTGGGTACGCCATGTTGCGCAACTGCCCGAAGTCGCACATGTGCTCGTGGCAGGCATCACCTCCAGTGACATCGGCTGGCGTCACAGTTGGGAAAACCAACTCTCGCCCCTGCGTGCAGGCAAACTGAGCTACTGGAGCGTCGGCGTGGACACCGGCTGGGCGCGCTGGCTCGGCGTGGCATCGGCGTTTCGCAATTTCTCCAGCACGCAGGCGCTCGCGGATGCACTGGCCGAGCACCTTCATCGGGAATGCCGACCCACCTATTTGTCGATCGACAAGGACGTGTTCGCACCCGACGTCGTGCGCACCAACTGGGACCAGGGCCGGCTGCGGGAACCGCAGGCCTTGCGCATCCTCGAGGCCCTGCGCGGCCAGATCGTGGGCAGCGACGTCACCGGGGAAGTCTCCGCCTACCGCTATCGCACGGCCTGGAAGCGCTGGCTCAGCGCGGGGGACGGGCAGGACACGGACATCGGGCAAGAGCAACTGACGCGCTGGCAGACACAGCAGCACGCCCTCAACCAGCGCCTGCTGCCCCGCCTCGGGCA
>NZ_JBPJZE010000268.1:778-1152 GCF_051216695.1 Variovorax glucosi | reverse complement strand
GAGCCCTCCAGTGGGTCTGTGTGGGAAGACAAAAATCTCCTAGATTGCTCCGATGTCGTCCTGACCGAAGAGGATGTGCGATATGCACTGCGGCACATACGCAGGGTCACAGAGAAGGCATTTTTCAGCGAGGAGACGGAGAGGACGGGGTGTTCAGGTGGTGCTTCCGTCACTTTCAGAAATGGAAAGATCATCGTCATCGGAGTCGAGCCCACGGGGAGGATCAACATCTTCGAAGCGAACGCCAAACTCGAACCTACCGGTGTTCCTGAAAGCTACTTTGAGTGCGATCCGTGCAGGAAGCGCAAGATGGTCCTTCTTCAGGACGCTTTCGATAGAGCCGATGAGCGCAGGCTCAAGAAGCTGGTGGCGCA
>NZ_JBPJZE010000268.1:0-768 GCF_051216695.1 Variovorax glucosi | reverse complement strand
GTGGCCACGATACTGATCGTGGCAGCGGGAACATCTTCAGCGCAGGCCGCTGATCGGCGATACCCCATCGCCTACGTGCAAATGGTGGAGATCACGGAACCTTCGGGCCGAACGGTATGGGAGAACAAGGATTTTCTGAATTGCGACGACGTCGTGTTGACAGAAGAGGACGTCCTCTATGTCTTGCGGCACATGCGTCGGGTTTCATGGAGAGCCTACGACCCGGAAAGAACCGATACCACAGGGTGCGAAGGAGATGCCCTCGTCACATTCAAGAACGGAAGGATCCTCGCCATGGGTATCGAACCCAATGGGCGAGCTCTTGCCCTTGAGTACGACGCAAAGATGAAGCTCACGGGGAGTCCGACGAGCTTCTACGAATGCAGCCCTTGCCGGGAGCGCAAGATGGCCCTCCTGAAGGATGCATTGAATCGCGCGGATGAGCGAAGGCTCAAGAGACTGGAGGCCGAGGACCAGATCCCTCCTGGCGAAGCGGAGCGCAGGCTGAAGTGGCTACGGGCCGAACGCGACAAGCCCTGACGCTCATCAGACCGAAGTCCTTCGCTGACAACCCGCTACGGCGGGTTTTTCTTTTGCCCGAGCCTCAAGCCGAACAGCCGCCTTCCCCAGCACCCGCCCTTAGTCGGCCGCCGCATTAGAAAGCGCGAACAGCTTCCTTCCGCCTCGTGCACCCGCCTCGCAGAATCTTCTGGATTCATCGAAGCCAAGGTTGCCGCTCATGCTCAAACGTTCGTTTCTCCGCCACGC
>NZ_JBPJZE010000267.1:0-1152 GCF_051216695.1 Variovorax glucosi | reverse complement strand
ATTGATGATTGCCGGTTCCGCGGCCGGAATTGCAACCTTGTCTGGCTGCGGTGGTGGCAATGGAGGAGGTACTGGCTTTGGAACATTTCCAGCAGCAGGAGCGAGTGGTTCGTCGGGTAATGGGGCGGTATCCGGAGTTCAAAACCCTGCTGCCCAAAATCTCCCGGCGCAAAAGATATCCAGCTTTGCCATTTCAGTTCTTCCGGATACCCAGTTCTACCCTCGATATGCCTCGGAAAAGATGGGTGAGCTGTACCAGAAGCTGTATGCGAACATCAATCCGCAATACGACAATCCATTCAAGACCCAAACGCAATGGATTGCGCAGAATTTCCAGCAACTGAAAATGCCGTTCACGATCCATCTTGGCGACATCGTGGATCAGTCCTGGTATTACAACGACGAAAAATCGGTACCGTGGAGCGATTCGACCGATCTCGTGAGCAACGGTCAATTGAGCAACGGTCAGGTCACGAAGGAATGGGAACTCGCAAGCCAGGCCATGCAGGTGCTCGAGACGGCAAAATGCCCTTATTCGATTTGCGCCGGAAATCACGACGTTGGAGCCGACAAGAACAACAATATGCAATGGGGCCCCGATTGGGGAGTGGGCGTCACCGGCTTTGCCAATAACGACGGCTATCAGGACGGTGGCAGCCACCGAGTCGGCCTTTTTGAACCGTACTTGCAAGTTTTTCCTTCGGCACGTGCCCAAAAGCAGTCGACTTTCGGAGGCCGGCATGCCTCTGGTTTTCACGAATACCATATTTTCCAGGCCGAGGGGAATCAATTCCTGGTGCTCTCCATGTCGTGGAGAGCATCAGACGATGCCATCAGCTGGGCGAATCAGGTCATACAGATCAACAAGAATATCCCGGTCATTCTGGTGAACCATCAGCTGGTTGGCATCGGAACAGACGGGACAACCGCCGCGGATACCGCTTATTCGAATTACATGTGGGACAAGCTCATCAGGAGCAACGACCAGATTTTCATGGCCGTCAGTGGTCATTACCACGGCTCATGCACGAGCACCAAGAGAAATTCATTCGGCAATGATGTTCATTTGATGGTCGTGGACTACCAGATGGCGTACATGGGTGGCAATGGCCTCATGCGGATGTTCGAGTTCGACCTCACCAACAATAAAAT
>NZ_JBPJZE010000266.1:0-1152 GCF_051216695.1 Variovorax glucosi | reverse complement strand
AATGGCGGCAACCCGACGCAGTTGCGCGGGTATATCGAAGTGGGTGGGCCGCGCGCAGAGGTGATCATTGCCAACCCGGCGGGCATCTCCGTGAATGGCGGCGGATTCATCAACGCATCTCGGGCAACGCTGACCACAGGCGTGCCGCAGCTCAACGCGTCGGGTGGACTCGACAGTTTCCTCGTACGCAACGGCACCGTCGGTATCGACGGTGCGGGGCTCGATGTCAGCAAGACGGACTACGCGGCGATCCTTGCGCGGGCCGTGCAGGTCAACGCTGGCATCTGGGCGAGCGAGCTCAAGGTGGTCACGGGTGCCAACAACGTCAGCGCCGATCACGGCAGTGTCACGCCCACTGCAGGCACCGGGCCCGCACCGGCCTTCGCACTCGATGTTGCCGCGCTGGGTGGCATGTACGCCCAGAAAATCACTCTCGTCGGCACCGAGGCGGGGCTCGGCGTGCGCAATGCGGGCAGCGTCGGCGCGGGGGCAGGCGGTCTTGTAGTGACGGTGCAAGGGCGGCTGGAAAACACAGGAATGCTCGAAGGGCTGCGGGTCGAGCTCAACAGCAGCGCGAACATCGACAACCGAGGCGGCACCATCCGGCAGCCCAGCGTGGCCGGCCTCACGACCGATTCGCCGGTGTTGAGCAACACGAACGGCGGTGTGATCGGTGTGGAGCCATTGATGTCGCCAGCCGAAGCAGGCGGTACGGCAAGCGCCGGCGGCACGTCTGCTGGCTCCGCTACCTCGAATCCGTCCAATCCGAGTGCAGGTGCAGCCAGCGGTGGCGCATCGCCGCTGCCGTCTTCTGTTCCTCCATCTCCCGGCACCATCGCCGCTGCCGGCACGATCCAGAACGACGGCGGGCGCATCTACGCAGGCGGCCCAATTACGCTCAAGACTCCACAGATCGACAACGCGGGCGGAACGCTCAACGTGGCCACCATGGCCGTGTCCGGCGCCAGCTTCAGCAACGCCGGCGGCACGCTCAATGTCAGCCAGAGCTTCGGTGCAAACATTGGCCGGTTCGACAACACAGGCGGCAAGCTGAATGCGGGTAGCCTGCACATCGCCACGGACGGCGATCTGATCAACGTGGATGGCACGCTCACCAGCGGCAGCGATGCGAGCCTCGCGGTCGGAGGGAAG
>NZ_JBPJZE010000265.1:0-1153 GCF_051216695.1 Variovorax glucosi | reverse complement strand
GCCCGACCATGCCGCGAATGATGCGGTCTTCGCTGATCGGCTGATTGCGGCAGTCCATGGTTTCGACCGTTGCGCCGTCGCGTAGCACGGTGATGGAATCCGCCACCTTGGCGATCTCGTTGAGCTTGTGTGAGATCAGGATCGACGCGATGCCCTGGCGCTTGAGCTCCAGCAGAAGCATCAGCAGCGCATCGCTGTCGTTCTCGTTCAGGCTGGCGGTGGGCTCGTCGAGGATCAGCAGCTTCACCTCCTTGGCCAGCGCCTTGGCGATTTCCACCAGCTGCTGCTTGCCCACGCCCAGGTCGGTCACCAGCGTGGTCGGCGGCTCCTTCAGGCCCACCTTGGCGAGCAGCTCGCGCGTCTTCGCATAGGCGGCAAACCAGTCGATCACGCCGCCGCTGGCAATCTCGTTGCCGAGGAATATGTTCTCGGCAATGGACAGCAGCGGCACCAGCGCAAGCTCCTGGTGGATGATGATGATGCCCAGCTTCTCGCTGTCGGCAATGCCCCGGAAGCGGCGCAGCTCGCCCTCGAAATGGATCTCGCCGGTGTACGAGTCGCACGGGTAGACGCCGCTCAGCACCTTCATGAGCGTCGACTTGCCCGCGCCGTTCTCGCCGACCACCGCGTGGATCTCCCCCGCGCGCACGCTGAGGTTGACGTTGCTCAGCGCCTTCACGCCAGGGAACGTCTTGGTGATGCCGCGCATCTCGAGGATGGCGGCGGCATCGGCAGTACGGCCGTCAATGCTCACTTGATCTGGCTTTCCTTGTAGTAGCCGCTGTCGACCAGCACCGTCTTCCAGTTCGACGCATCCACGCTCACCGGCTTCAGCAGGTACGAGGGCACGACCTTGATGCCGTTGTTGTAGGTCTTGGTGTCGTTCACCTCGGGCGTCTTGCCCGAGAGCATGGCGTCGACCATGGCCACCGTAACCTTGGCCAGCTCGCGCGTGTCCTTGAACACGGTCGATGTCTGCTCCTTGCGCAGGATCGACTTCACCGAAGGCACCTCGGCGTCCTGACCCGACACGATGGGCATCGGCTGCGAGCCCGAGCCGTAGCCCACGCCCTTAAGCGACGACAAAATGCCGATAGAGAGGCCGTCGTACGGCGACAGCACTGCATCGACACGGTCCTTGGTGTAGTAGGCC
>NZ_JBPJZE010000264.1:0-1159 GCF_051216695.1 Variovorax glucosi | reverse complement strand
GGCCTGGCGAAGGTGAGGTTCAAGGGACTGGTCAAGAACACGGCGCATGTGATCACGCTGTTTGCGTTGTCGAACCGTAATAGTCCGCTCGAGGCCGTTGTTGACGGCTGGATGGTTTAGGGCGTGATGTCGGTGACGTTCTGAAGCAGAGCGAACGCCACGCGCCATGCGCGGCCATCGCAGTGAACGGTGGCTGTGCGCTGGTTGATCCGAACGATTTCTCCGACGTGCCGCTTCAGGCTTTGGTCGGTAAAGCTCACACGCTGGCCGACGCGGAAGTCCTGCTTGTGATGGATCTCCGGCGGCGGCCTCAGCGGTGCCGCGGGCGCCGGTGAGGGTGACGTGCCTGCCTGCTGCTCATCCACTGGCACGACGGCCGCATACAGCACGCTCAAGCGCTGTTTGCTTTGCTCATCAAGCAGTGTGACCTGCCGGTCCTTCATCGCTGCGATGCGAGCCTCGCGCAGCTTGCCAGTGCCCCAGTCCCAGTACTTTACCAACTGGCCCATGTGCAGCTGCGAGCGCGCCTGCACGATGCGCCTCGGGTCGGCCATGAGTTGCTCGATGACCCAGCTGAGCTGGTACAGCTCGGCGCTTGTGGCCATGGGAAGATCTTCGATCTGCTTGACACGCATGCTGGCGATTTTGCCAGCGGCGATGTGCTCAGGCCGCGAGCTTGTCGGTAGGCTGTGAGCTCGTCGGCGCCGCCTTGGCAAGCTCACCGGCGACCGCCCACGGCAGCAACTCCTCGATGCGGTTGCTCGGCTGGTCGGCGATGCGCTCGAGCACGTGGCGCAAGTAGGCCTGTGGATCGATGCCGACGAGCTTGGCCGAGCCGATCAAGGTGTAAATCACCGCCGCGCTGTGCCCGCCGTTGTCGGAGCCGAGATGCAGGTAGTTCTTGCGCCCGACTGCCACGCCGCGCAGCGCGCGCTCGGCCGCGTTGTTGTGCGCTTCGATCCGCCCGTCGTCGACGAAGCGCGTCAGCGCCGTCCAGTTGCTCAGCGAGTACCCGATCGCCAATGCCATCGGCGACTTCGCCGAGACCTGCGACAGCGCTGTGTCGAACCATTCCTTCAGGTCGCCCAGCATCGCACTCGTGCGTTCCCGGCGAACCCGCATTCGTTCGTGCGGCGGCTTGCCTCGGATCTCGGCCTCC
>NZ_JBPJZE010000263.1:0-1160 GCF_051216695.1 Variovorax glucosi | reverse complement strand
GTTCGTGCACCCGCTTGGAGATGGCCGACTGCGATGTGTTGAGCTGGTTGGCTGCCTGCGCGAAGCCGCCGAGCCGGGCGATCCAGTACAGGGCTTCGAGTTGCCTGAAGGTCATCACGGGGATCTGTCTCCAAAGAAACGCTTTTCTTCATGTGATTCGATCACAAAAAATCGCTTTTGGAAATTTGTCCAGAGGCCGAAGATTCGCCCGATCCACCGTCATCGACTCTTCAAGGAACCCGCCATGGACTTCAAGAAACTGCCCCTCGCGCTCGGAATCGCCCTTGCCTTCACCTGCGGCGCCGCCAGCGCCCAGGACGGCGGCACGCTGCAGAAGATCAAGGAGAGCGGCACGATCCAGATCGGCGCGCGCGACAGCCAGATCCCGTTCTCGTACAAGCTCAGCGCCGACAGCGCGCCCATCGGCTTCACCAACGACATCTGCCTGAAGATCGTCGACGCGGTGAAGGCAAAGCTGGGCCTGGCCAAGATCGAGGTGCGCTACACCATGCTCAACTCGACCAACCGCATTCCGCTGCTGCAGAACGGCACCATCGACATCGAGTGCGGCTCCACCACCAACAACCTCGAACGCCAGAAGCGCGTGAGCTTCTCGCCCACGATGTTCGTCTCGGGCACCAAGGTGCTGGTGAAGAAGGGCTCGCCGATCAAGTCGTTCCGCGACCTCGCGGGCAGGAAGGTGGCCGTCACGGCCGGCACAACCAACGAGAAGACGCTGCGCGACCTGTCGGAGAAGTTCAAGCTGAACATCAACCTGCAGGTGACGCGCGACCATGCCGAATCGTTCGGGCTGGTGAAGAGCGGCCAGGCCGACGCCTTCGCCACCGACGACGTGCTGCTCTACGGCCTGATCGCGCAGGACGCCGCCAAGGCCGACTACGAGGTGGTCGGCGATTTCCTCTCCTACGACCCCTACGGGATCATGTACCGCAAGGGCGACTCGCAGCTGAACAAGGTGGTCGTCGACACCTTCCAGGTGCTGGCGGAGGACGGCGAGATCGAACGGCAGTACAAGCGCTGGTTCCTGCGCAAGCTGCCGTCGGGGGAAAGCATCAACCTGCCGATGAGTGCGCAGCTGGAGACGATCATCCAGACGATGTCGGTGAAGGCCGAGTAAGCCTTCATTCGGCTGCTACCGC
>NZ_JBPJZE010000262.1:0-1160 GCF_051216695.1 Variovorax glucosi | reverse complement strand
CGGCATCATGCATCAGATCAATCTGGAGAAGATGTCGCCGGTGGTGTACGTGCAGGACGGCCTGGCCTTCCCCGACACCTGCGTGGGCACCGACAGCCACACGCCGCATGTCGACGCGCTGGGCGTGATCGCGGTGGGCGTCGGCGGCCTGGAGGCCGAGAACGTGATGCTGGGCCGCGCCTCGTGGATGCGCCTGCCCGACATCGTCGGCGTGGAGCTGACCGGCCGGCGCCAGCCGGGCATCACCGCCACCGACATCGTGCTGGCGCTCACAGAGATCCTGCGCAAGGAAAAAGTGGTCGGCGCGTACCTGGAGTTCTTCGGCGAAGGCACGCATGGCCTGACCATCGGCGACCGCGCCACCTTCTCCAACATGTGCCCCGAGTACGGCGCCACGGCCGCGCTCTTCTACATCGACGACCAGACGCTCACCTACCTGCGGCTCACAGGCCGCGAAGACGCACAGGTCGCGCTGGTCGAAACGTATGCGAAGACAGCCGGCTTCTGGGGCGATGCGCTGAAGACCGCGAGCTACGAACGCGTGTTGAAGTTCGACCTGTCGAGCGTGGTGCGCAACATGGCCGGCCCTTCCAACCCGCACCGTCGGCTGCCGACCTCGCAACTGGCCGAACGCAACATCGCCGTCGGTCTTGCAGAAGCCAGGCTGCAGGAAGCAGCAGGCCTGATGCCCGACGGCGCCGTGATCATCGCGGCCATCACGTCGTGCACCAACACCTCGAACCCGCGCAACGTGATCGCGGCCGCACTGCTGGCGCGCAATGCCAATCGCCTGGGTCTCAAGCGCAAGCCGTGGGTCAAGTCATCGCTGGCGCCGGGCTCCAAGGCTGTGGAGCTCTACCTGCGCGACGCCGGCCTGCTGCCCGAGCTGGAACAGCTCGGCTTCGGCATCGTCGCCTTTGCCTGCACCACCTGCAACGGCATGTCGGGTGCGCTGGACCCGAAGATCCAGCAGGAGATCATCGAGCGCGACCTGTACGCCACCGCGGTGCTCTCGGGCAACCGCAACTTCGACGGCCGCATCCATCCGTATGCGAAGCAGGCCTTCCTGGCATCGCCGCCGCTGGTCGTGGCCTACGCGATCGCGGGCACGATGCGCTTCGACATCGAGCGCGACGTGCTGGACGTGGTGAACGGCAAGG
>NZ_JBPJZE010000261.1:0-1160 GCF_051216695.1 Variovorax glucosi | reverse complement strand
CGCGACGTTCTTCCCAGCGGGATCCAGGCTCGTAGTAGACGGGTGCCGGGACGGAGTATGCCGGCTGCGCGGGTTGGTAGTAGGTCGGGGCCGGGCGCGAGTAAACAGGCGCGGGCTCGTAGTAGACCGGTGCGGGCTCGCTCACGACCAGGCCGGGGACGCCGACGCCAATGGACCAGCTCGTGCCCGCATTGGCCGATGCGGCGATGAACAAGGCACCGGCAGCGACGAAGCCTGCGGCAACCAGCTTGAGAGCAGCTCGGGGAAAAGTCATTTCATCTCCTGAAGGGCGAGAAATAGCCCTGATGCGTGTCCAACGGCCGGCCATGTGCCACCGCGTACATCGTTACTGTGAAGAACGTTCCCAAACGTCACGCCACGAACTTTCAGGGCGAAGTGTCACTGGCGCGCGTCAGGTGCGCCGGTCAATGCCCGCACCCCGATACGCATCTCAGATTCGCCGATGGTGAACAGCGGCGAGTGGTTCGTCGGGCCGGCGCGGTCCGGATAAGGCGAGGCGTTGAGGATCCAGAAGACCACCGGCACGCCCGTGGTGCCGAACGCGCCGAAATCCTCCGACCCCATCGACGGCAGGATTTCCGCGACCTTGTCCTTGCCCGCCGCGGCCTCCAGCCCCATCGACGAGGGTCAGGGTGGGTGATCGTCCTTTCCGTAAATTGGTACGCTTTGCTCATCGCACCAGCTCGCTTGATCGAGCCAGCGAGCGTGTCGAGGCGCGGTGAAATGCCGCCTCTCTCCAGTCGGACCACTTGGAGTGGCGGTTGCATGGCTGTATCCTTCCGGCTACAATACCTCCATGTTCACGGTCATCGAAACCGATGAGTTCTCCGAGTGGCTTGCGGGTCTGAAGGATGGCATGACGCGCATCCCACTGGCCCGTCGGCTCGACAAAGCACGCCGAGGGAACCTCGGCGACGTAGAGCCCGTCGATGAAGGTGTTTCCGAGATGCGTGAGTTCTTTGGCCCCGGCTGGCGCATGTATTTCATTGAGCAGGATGGGGCCATCATCGTCATGCTGGGTGGTGGCGGCAAGTCGACCCAGCAGCGCGACATTGAACGAGCCAAAAAGATGGCTCTGGAGTTGCGAAATGAGCAAGATCAAGACCCGTCCATTTGACATCGCCAACTACCTCGCCAGC
>NZ_JBPJZE010000260.1:0-1160 GCF_051216695.1 Variovorax glucosi | reverse complement strand
ATTCCCGACTGCTACTGGTGTGCTCGATGGCATTCGCGGCGACCCTGCTACCGTTCAGCCGAGTCGATGGCGGCGGGCTGCACCTCACCGGCCGTTCGAGCACTGGCAAGACCCGGGCGGCGAAGACGGCCGGCTCGGCCTGCGGTGGTCCCGATTACATGCAACCGTGGCGCTCGACCCTCAACGGGCTGGAGGCCATCGCCGCGCGGCACAACTGTGCCCTGCTGATCTTGGACGAGATAGGGCAGGTCGATCCGCGCGAGGTTGGGGAGAGTAGCTACATGCTGGGCAACGGCCAAGGCAAGCAACGCGCGATAAAGTCTGGCGCCGCTGCACGCCGCCAGAGCTGGCGACTTCTCTATCTGAGCACTGGCGAAGTCGGGCTGAGCCAGCATATGGCGGTAGCGGGTAAATCGGTCCGGGCTGGGCAGGAGGTGCGCCTCGCCGAACTGCAGGCCGACGCAGGCCAGGGCCACGGCATCTTCGATGTGCTGCACGGCCACGCTAGCGGCGCGGCACTGTCCGACACGATCGCGGCGGGCTGCACCGAGGCGTATGGCGAGGTCGGGGTCGAGTTCATCCGCCGCTGCGCCGCCAATCAGAGCGGGCTGCGCGATCTTGTGGCCTCGGGCACCCAGGAATTCCTGGCCGAGTGCGTGCGGGTCTTCGGCGATGGCCGGGCGTTGGGCGGGCAGGCCCATCGCGTCTGCGAGCGCTTCGCCCTGAAAGCTCTGGCTGGGGAACTTGCTACGTCGTGGGGGCTGACGGGCTGGCAGCCTGGCGAGGCGCGCGCTGCGATCGTGCGCTGCTTCGGCGAATGGCTGAACGCGCGTGGCACGTTGGGGGATACTGAGCCGAAGGTGGTCCTGGACAAGCTGCGCGAGTTCATCTCCCGCCACGAGGACGGCCGCTTCGTGGACCTCGACGCGCGGGCGGTCGTGTTCGACGCGCCACAGCGCTCGAAGCTTGTTCACAACCGCGCCGGCTGGCGCAAACGCTTCGAAGGTGACGAGCGCGAATATCTCATCGATCCTCTCGTGTTCCGGCGCGAGATCTTTGCGGGGTTTGACACGATGTTGGTCTGCCGCGTCCTTGTCGCGGCGGGGTGCATGCAGACCGGGGAGGAAGGCGGGAAAACGCGCTACACCCTGTACCGCAAC
>NZ_JBPJZE010000025.1:0-1876 GCF_051216695.1 Variovorax glucosi | reverse complement strand
CGCAGGCTCGCTCGGCGTGGGCTCGCCGGTGTTCCTGCGGCGCATCAAGGTCGGCCAGGTCGCCGCCTATGAGCTCGAACGCGACGGCCACGGTGTCTTGTTGCGGATCTTCGTGAACGCGCCCTACGACAGCTTCGTCGGCGTCAACACGCGCTTCTGGCATGCCAGCGGGTTCGGTCTGCGGCTCAGCGCGAGCGGCGCGACGCTGCGCACCCAGTCGCTCACGTCCATTCTTCTTGGGGGCATCGCCTTTGGTGCGCCGGACGAAGCCCGCGGACCGGCGGCCCCTGAGGGCGCAGCCTTCGCGCTGGCCGGCGACGAGTCGACTGCGATGAAAACTCAGGACGGCCCGGCGCAGACCCTGCTGCTGTACTTCAACCAGTCGCTGCGCGGCCTGTCGCCGGGCGCGGCGGTGGACTTTCGCGGTGTCGTGATCGGCGAGGTGAAGGCCATCGGCGCCGAGTTCGATCGAAGCCAGCGCGAGTTCCGCATGCCGGTGTTGGTTCGAATCTATCCGGGCCGCCTGCGCCCCGACATGGCAGAACCCGGCCATGGACCGGCGCGCGAACAGGAAGACGTCAAGCGCGTGCTGATCGGCAAGGGGCTGCGGGCGCAACTGCGCAGCGCAAACCTGCTGACCGGGCAGCTGTACGTGGCGCTCGACTTCTTCCCGAAGGCGCCGGCCGTCACGATCGATGTGACCAGGGAACCGCTCGAGCTGCCGACCATTCCCAACGGCCTCGATACGCTGCAGTCGCAGGTGGAAGAGATCGTGTCCAAGGTCAACAAAGCGCCCTTCGCGCAGATCGGCAACGACCTGCGCACCACGCTCGCGAGCCTCGACAAGACGCTGACCAGCGCCGAGCAACTGACGACGACGCTGAACAACGACGTAGCGCCGGAAGCCATCGCGGCGATGAAGGATGCGCGCAAGACTATGAGCGCGGTCGAACGCACGCTCGCGCAGGACTCGCCGCTGCAGCAGGACGCGCGACAGACGCTGCAGGAGCTCACGCGCACCGCCGCGTCGGTGCGCATGCTGACCGACTACCTCGAACGCCACCCCGAGTCGCTGCTGCGCGGCAAACCGGACGACAAGAAGTGAAACACCTCTCCAGCTTTCCGATTGCACACGCTGCCGTGCTCGCGCTTGTGGTTGGCGCCTTTCTGATCGACGGCCACGTGAACAGGACCGATCGCCGCTGCACGCTGGCGGCGCCGGATGTTCCGTCGGCGCCGTCTTCGACGCTTCTCGACGTCCAACGGAGAGCGCCGACGGCAAGGAGCGCCTGCTGATGAACATCCTGCTTCTCGGGGCTGAAAATCAAACGCGCAGCAAACTCGGCAGTGCGCTCTGGCGATCCGGCTTTGCAGTCGACGTGGCCGACCCCGGCGATGCCGAATTGCGGCTTTCCACCGGCAAACCGTACGCGTTGATTCTTCTCGACGTTGCACCACCAGAAGCAACCCAGGCGACGATAGGTTCGGTTCGGCGCATGACCAGCGCCCCCTTGCTGGTGCTGACCGGGCGAGGCCAGTTGGCGGACCGCGTCGAAGGACTTGCGCCGGGCGCCATCGAGTACCTGGCCGGGCCTTGCGCATGGACGATTTGCTGACGCGCGCCTGGGCGCTGACATCCCGCGATGAGAGTCCTGACGCCGCCTTGCTCCGCCTGGCGGACCTAGCCATCGACCGGAAGCGCGGCAAGGCAATTCGTCAAGGCATGGACCTCCGCCTCAGTGCCACGCTGTTCGAGCTTCTGGATGCGCTGATGGCACGCAGAGGCCAGGTGCTGTCGCGCGCCGAGCTGATCAAGGCCGTGTGGGGAGCGAGCACCGGCGAGCGGGACAACATGGTCACGGTCGGCATCCTCAGG
>NZ_JBPJZE010000259.1:531-1160 GCF_051216695.1 Variovorax glucosi | reverse complement strand
GAGGCCTCCCTGCCAGAGAGCGACGCGCTCGAGCGGGTCGTCGACACGCACGTCCACAACTTGCGCAAAAAGTTGGAGGAACAGGGTGTCCGCGGCATTCCCCTCGCTGTGCGCGGGGTCGGCTATCGCCTTGGCGATCCTGGATGAAATCGTCGCGTCGGTCACTGTGGGCATGGCTTACCTGGCGCATGGTGGCCTTGGCGATCGCCGCCACGGCTTCCGTCCAGGCGGGCATGTGGGTTCGCTACAGCCATTGGTCCGACAAGATCGATTCGCAGCTGCCCAGCGGGATCGTTGCCGAACTCAAGGAGCGCGAAGCCGCTCCTAGGACTGAAGAGAACTCCAAACGGTTGAGGGAAATCTACAGCGAGTACGGAGATCGTTTTGTTGCCCCTTCAGACTCCGATGACCTGCTTGTCCAGACACTGCTGAGCCTGGCCATCCTTCCCTTCGTGGTGGCCTTCGGGCTGCTCTTGGCACGCCGCATCGTTCAGCCCGTCTTGGATGTCGCGACCGCGGCGGAATCCGTCTCCGAGGGCCGGTTTTCCGCGCGAGCGCCTGTGCTCGACTCCGCGCCCGCCGAATTGCAGCGCCTCGCGAGCCATTTCAACATGATGGCCGAGCGCCTC
>NZ_JBPJZE010000259.1:0-521 GCF_051216695.1 Variovorax glucosi | reverse complement strand
GACCGGGAACTGCAGGACTCCAGTGCCGCGATCGCCCATGAACTTCGTACACCGCTCACAGCGGCGATCGGGCGGCTGCAGGGGATCATCGACGAAGTGTTCCCACTCGAGGATCGGCAGATCAGGACTGTGCTGGATCAGCTCGGGCAGATCAATCGCATCATCGGCGACCTGCAGGTTCTTTCGCTCGCCCAAGGCGGCCGACTGCAGTTGGAGCTCACCGACTTCAATCTGCGCAGCTTCGTCGACGAGCGAATCTCATGGGCGAAGCCTTCTCTGCAAGCGTGTGGCTTGGTGGCAGTCAATCATCTAGGCGGCGACCAGATCGTTCGCGCCGACAGGGGCAGGTTGGGCCAGGTACTTTCGGCGCTTATCGACAATGCCATTCGCTATGCGAGCGACGGCGGCATCGTGGAGGTCGATTGCCGCGCGAGCCCAACTGTCATCGAACTGATCGTGCGAGACCGCGGCAAGAGCGCGACGGGGCAGGACCTGACCCGCTTTTTCGAGCGCTTCTGGCG
>NZ_JBPJZE010000258.1:0-1160 GCF_051216695.1 Variovorax glucosi | reverse complement strand
GAGCTTGCTTGTCTTGATGTGCGCGAGGACCGAGGGAATGGTTGCGAACATGAACTGCACACGGCCCGCGAGCAGGTCGTTGAGCGCGTTCGCGCCCTTGTAGGGCACGTGCAGCGTCTCGGCCCCGATGCGCTTGCTGAGCATGTAGCTCGACAGGTGCGACGAGGTGCCGACGCCGGTGGAGCCGTAGTTCAGCTTGTTGGGGTTGGCCTTGGCGTAGGCGATGAATTCTTCCAGCGTCTTCGCGGGCACTTCGGGGTTCACCACCAGCACGTTGGGCACGTCGGCGATCTGCACCACCGGCACGAGGTCGGTGAGCGGGTCGTAGGGAAGGTTCTTGTAGAGCGTCTGGTTGACGGCCATCGGGCCGACCGAGTTGACGATCAGCGTGTAGCCGTCGGCCGGTGCGCGCACCACGAACTCCGTGCCGATGTTGCCGCCGCCACCGGGCTTGTTGTCGATGATGAAGGACTGCTTGAGCTTTTCCGACATGTGCTGCGTGACGGCGCGCGCGAGGATGTCGGTGGTGCCGCCGGCCGTGAAGGCGACGACCACGCGCACGGGCTTGTTGGGATAGGCCGTCTGCGCGGTGGCACTGAGGCCGGCGACCAACAGCGCCGTGGTGCAGAGAAGTTTCCGGAAGAAGGAGGGCTTGTCTCGTGTCATTGTTATGTTCTCGTGGGGGGTGATCGATCAGTCGCGAAAGCCCGGGTCCATCCGGTCGAGCTTGCGCAGCAGCGCTGGCCATTCCATGAGGCCGTAGGGCCGGCGCGTGCCGGGTTGGTAGTTGTTCCAGGTCTCTTCGAGGACGTGCTTCGGCACCGCTTGCAGCGGCGTGTTGCACGACATCGCGCCGATCTGCGCGCGGCAGGCCAGCTCGAGCCGGTGCATCCAGTTGAAGGCCTCGCCCACGCTGCGGCCCACCACCAGCGCACCGTGGTTGCGGAAGATCACGGCCTCGCGGTCGCCCAGGTCGGCCAGCAGCGAGGCCTGCTCCTCGGTGTTCAGCACCACGCCCTGGTAGTCGTGGTAGCCGATCTTCAGGAAGCGCATGGCGGTCTGTGTGAGCGGCAGCAGGCCGCATTCGAGCGACGACACCCTGACCAACGCGACCGTGTGCGTGTGCAGCACGCAGGCCGCGTCGTGGCGGGCTGCATGCA
>NZ_JBPJZE010000257.1:0-1161 GCF_051216695.1 Variovorax glucosi | reverse complement strand
CTGGACGCAATCGCTGACAGCTATGGCCGCATCGCTGCAAGAGCAATGGCAACAAGCTGGCGCGCACAACGCGAGCCAGCAGCAACGGTTGCTCGACACCATGGCGCAGACCGCGCGCGAGATGTCCACGCAGACCGAGACGCATGCGAAGAACACCGTCGCCGAAATCACACAACTCCTGCAAGCCGCTGCTGAAGCACCGCAGGCCGCGGCCGAAGTTATGTCCCAGATGGCATCGCGCGACGAGCAGCGCCTCTCGGCCTGGACGCAATCGCTGACCACCATGGCCGCATCGCTGCAACAGGAATGGCAGCAGGTCAACGCACACAACGCAAGCCAGCAGCAGCAGCTCTTCGACACGGTGGCGCAGACCGCACGCGACATGTCCGCCCAGACCGAAGCGCATGCGAAGAACACCGTCGCCGAAATCGCACAGCTGCTGCAAGCCGCTGCTGAAGCGCCCCGCGCCGCCGCCGAAGTGGTGACCGAGCTGCGCCAGAAGCTCGCCGACAGCATGACGCGCGACAACGCGATGCTGGAAGAGCGCAGCCGCATCCTCGAAACGCTGGCCACCCTGCTCGACGCAGTGAACCACGCATCCACCGAACAACGCACAGCCATCGACACGCTGGTGTCCGCATCGGCGGACCTGCTGGAGCGCGTCGGAAGCCGCTTCACCGAAAAGGCCGATGCCGAATCCGAGAAGATGGCCGCCGTTGCCGCGCAGATCACCGGCAGCGCCGTCGAAGTGGCCAGCCTGGGTGAAGCCTTCGGCCTTGCCGTGCAGATGTTCAGCCAGTCGAACGACAAACTCGTGGGCCACCTGCAGCGCATTGAAGGCGCGCTGGGCAAGTCCATTACGCGCAGCGATGAGCAACTGGCCTACTACGTGGCGCAGGCCCGTGAAGTGATCGACCTGAGCATCATGTCACAGAAGCAGATCGTCGAAGACATGCAGCAGATCGCCAGCAGGCAGCAACAAGCGCCGGTGGACAGCGAAGCATGATGCGCGAAGAGCTCGACGCCGGCTTCGACGAGCCGGGCGTGCCGGTGTGGGCGGTGTTCGGCGACCTGATGGCCGGCCTGCTCGGTGCCTTCGTGCTCATCCTGGTGTGTGCGCTGGGCATGCAGCTGGAGCTTGCATCGAAACTGGAAACCGAA
>NZ_JBPJZE010000256.1:0-1161 GCF_051216695.1 Variovorax glucosi | reverse complement strand
CGGTTCACACCCGACGAGCTCTCCACCCTGCGCGAACATGGCGTCGTGCTTTTCGCCGACCGCGTGATCTTCGACGCGCAGCCGCCAATGCCGCCGCAACAGATCGATGCCGTGCAGGCCCTGTGCGCGGGCCCCGTCCCCGAAGCGCTGGTCGCGCTGTGGCAGCAGACGGCGGGCGGACGGCTCGACTACGACCTGTCGCTCGAAATGAACGGCAACCTCGAAGCCATCAGCTGGAACGAGCTGTTCTGGAACGGCAGCGACGGCTACCACGACCTGCAGGGCTGGATCGAGCACGAACTGGAACTGGCCAAGGAAGCCGCCGAGGACGGCGGCAAGCCATCGAGCGGCAAGCTCACGCACCTGCCCTTCGGCGGCTTCGAGTACACCGACCGCGTCTACGCGGTGGTCGAACCCGGTGCCGGGCACGGGCAGATCGTCGCGTGGAAGAAGGGCCTGCCACCGGCCTGGACGCACGCGCTGCATGAAGACAGCGTGAACACCATCGCGCCCGACCTGCGCGGCGCATTCGCGGCGCTGCAGCTCGACGAAGACCCGCTGGCGCCCACGAGCGATTACTTCTCGGGGCAGACGCTGCTCGGCTACCTCGACGACCGGCACCAGGACCACGGGCTAGACCTCGACCTGATGGACAAGCTGGTGACCTTCTATTGCCGCGCCGTGGTCGACTGGCGCACGCCGCTGGCCGAAGGCACGCTGCGCCACCATTCGGCGATCGCGCGCGTGGCCCTGCGCCATGCCATCGCGGCCGACGATGCCGAACTGGTCGCCGAACTCGCCGCTGCTGGCGTGGGCTTCGACGGGCCGCATCAGGGCAGCGCGCTCGCGACCGACGTTGCGGTGGGACACGGCGCCTTCGCCGCCGCTGCGGCGCTGGTGCGCGCCGGCGCACCGGTGGCGGCCGACGCCCTGCGCAACATCGACGGGCAAATCGCACCCGAACTCACGAGCGCCCTGCTGGCCAACGGCGCGGAGCCCAATGTGACGGCCATCGTCAAGTGCGCGGCGTGCGGCGCGCCCGCGAGCGCGCACCTGATCGCGGATGCCTGCGCGCAGGCCGGCATCGATGTGGCGCCCGCGTTCGTTGCCGAGCGCGACGCGATGCTGCTCGAACTGGAGACCACGCTCGCGAAGATGCAG
>NZ_JBPJZE010000255.1:0-1164 GCF_051216695.1 Variovorax glucosi | reverse complement strand
GTAGAACACGTTCTCCACCACGATGGTGCCGGCCAGCAGCTCGGAGAACTGCATGCCCATCACGGTGATGACGGGGATCATGGCGTTGCGCAGCACGTGGGTCCACAACACCGCGCGCTGCGAGACACCTTTGGCGCGGGCGGTGCGCACGAAGTCTTCGCGCATCACTTCGAGCACCGCCGAGCGCGTGATGCGTGCGAGGATCGCGGCTTGAACGACGGCCAGTGACAGGGCAGGCAGCAGCAGCGACTTGATGCCCGAGAAGATGCCTTCGCCCCAGCCTTCGAAGCCGCCTGCAGAGAACCACTGCAGCTGCACCGAGAACACGAGGATCAGCAGGATGGCGAACCAGAAATTCGGGATCGCGATGCCGACCTGGGCCATGCCCATCAGGCCGACGTCGCCGAGCTTGTTGTGGCGGGCAGCGGCCGTGACGCCGACGAGCAGCGCAATCACGACGGTGAGGGCCATCGCCAGCATGGCGAGCGGCACGGTGAGCGCGAGGCGTTCGAGGATCAGGTCGAGCACCGGCGAGCTGTAGGCGTAGCTGTCGCCGAGGTTGCCGGTGAGCAGGCCGCCGATCCAGTGCCAGTAGCGTGTCCATGCGGGCTGGTCGAGGCCGAGCTTGGTGGCCAGCGCCGCGACGGCTTCGGGTGAGGCATCGGGGCCCATGAGCATCTGCGCGGCGTTGCCCGGCAGGATCTCGAGGACGAGGAAAACGATGACCGAGGCGCCGATCAACGTGCCGATCAGCGTGGCGAGGCGCTTGAATAGAAACAGACTCATGGGGCGGGGCGCAGCATAACTGACTCCTGCAACAAGTGTGCCTTGAATGTGGCCTTTGTGATTCACAGGCGGCTCGCCCGGCCGAGCCCGCGATAATCGGGGGATGGCCCTCATGATCACCGACGAATGCATCAACTGCGATGTCTGCGAGCCCGAGTGCCCGAACGATGCGATCTACATGGGCGCGGAGTTCTACGAGATCGATCCGCACAAGTGCACCGAGTGCGTCGGCCATTTCGATGAGCCGCAGTGCGTGCAGATCTGCCCGGTGGCCTGCATTCCCCTGAACCCCGAGCACGTGGAAAGCCGCGAGACGCTGATGCAGAAGTACCAGCGTCTCACGGCGATCAAGGTGACGGCTGCTTCGACTGGCGCTTA
>NZ_JBPJZE010000254.1:0-1165 GCF_051216695.1 Variovorax glucosi | reverse complement strand
CGACGAAATGACGCGCATCAAGCTCAACAACGACCTGCTGGCCATCTGGCGCGAGCACCGCTTCTCGGTGGTGTTCGTCACGCACAGCGTGTATGAGTCGGTGTATCTGTCGAACCGCATCGTGGTGATGGCGGCGCGGCCGGGCCGCGTGATCGACGAGATCCGCATCGACGAACCCTATCCGCGCGGCGAAGAGTTCCGCACCTCGAGCCGCTACAACGCGCACTGCACTGCCGTGTCGCAATCCTTGCACGGAGCCCTGCATGGCCTCGACATCGATCACTGAGCCCGTCGCCCTCGCGGACGTCAATGCCAATGCGGATGCGGACGCGGCGCCATCCGAGGCCTCGCTGCGCGCGCACGAAGACAGGCTGCGCCGGCGCGAGTCGCTGCTGCGCATCGTCGTGCCCGCGGGCATCGTCGTGCTGCTGCTTCTGATCTGGGAATGGACGGTTCGTGCCAACAACATTCCGCACTACATCCTGCCCGCGCCCTCGCTCATTCTTCGCACGCTGTTCGACAACTGGGATTCGCTGTCGAGTGCGCTGTGGTTCACGGTAAAGCTCACGCTGCTCGCGCTCGCCGCGGCCATCGTCGGCGGCGTGCTGCTGGCCATTGCGTTCGCGCTCTTCAAGTGGGTGGAGATCGGCCTGTTCCCGATCGCCGTGATCCTGCAGGTCACGCCGATCATCGCGATTGCGCCGCTGATCCTGATCTACGTTTCGAGCACCACGGCGGCGCTGCTGCTGTGCGCGTGGATCGTGGCCTTCTTCCCGATTCTGTCGAACACGGTCATCGGCCTGAAAAGCGCGGACAGCAATCTTCGCGACCTGTTCCAGCTCTACAAGGCCTCGCCGTGGCAGACCTTCCGCTACCTGCTCGCGCCCAGCGCACTGCCGTACTTCATGGCGGGCCTGAAGATCGCGGGCGGGCTGAGCCTGATCGGTGCGGTGGTGGCCGAGTTCACGGCCGGCACGGCGGGCAAGGAAACGGGTCTTGCATCGCGCATTCTCGAATCGAGCTTCCGCACCGAGATTCCGATGATGTTCGCGGCGCTGGTCGTGATCGTGCTGGTTGCTGCGTTGCAGCGCGCCAGCAACGTGTCGATGCTCGCGGAGCGCTATGGCGCCGACAACGGACGCATCGCGCGGATCATCCTCTGGAC
>NZ_JBPJZE010000253.1:0-1165 GCF_051216695.1 Variovorax glucosi | reverse complement strand
CCAATGCCTGGATGCGGTGCCTGAAAGTCTTGTTCAAGGTTGAGATTGTGGGCGTCCGACTGGTTGAGGCCGCGAGCGACAAAGCGCCTAACGTAGTTGTTCGTATTCGGAGCGTAGATATAGTGTTTTCCTGGTTTGGCGATGCGCTCAAAAACGGGCGACAGCACTCCGGCGGGTTGAGGAGCAATAGGCTGAAACCGGAAACTTCCGAAAGTGACTGTGCCGAGCACGACGAGCGTGTTCTGGACGTCGCGTACCGTGGAGTGGCGCGCCAAGATCCGGATGGAATCATCGCGCATCAGATTGACGGACGAAGGATCTTCGCTGAATTGAATTTGTCCGGCGCATCGCTTGAGCAGCAGGCTAGCGAGGTCGTGCCAGTCCTTGCCGTGCTGCAGGTGCGCCTTTTCATATGCGTGAAGAATGGGATGCGCGTTCCCGCCCACGCCTAGTGCCAGTGCATTCTGCATCACTTGGTGGTCCACGGCGGCTAGCGCGCGCTTCTCCCGCGCGTACGTGTCGAAAATGCTGGCTATCTTCGCGACGAGAAACGCCCAGTCGGCAGGCACGGGTGCCGCAGGGATGAACTCGAACTTGTGCCGGAAGGCGGCCTGCAGAAACAAGCCCTTCGACAACGGTGCCGGTCCGGGTGCCGATGGCACCGCGGAAAAGTCAGGAGCGGCACCATCGCAAAGCGTTGCTACGACCGCGTCCGCAAAACGATCAGCTTCGGCCTCCAGTTCGGGATCTTCGAGCAGGACAGCTCGCTCGAGTGGCGCGGCAAGGATTTGGTGCTGGAGCGTGTTCGCCAGTTCGTGAGCCATAAGCCGCAGGCCCTCGCGTGTCGCGACGGAAGGCGCGTCGTGCGCAAGTAGAACATCGCGTCCGGCGGCCAGGCCCCACATGCCTAAGCGAGACGGCAATGCAGAACGCCGGATGGTGGTGCCCGAAAAATCGACCCCGAACTGATGCTGGATTTCCCTTGACCGGTCGTGCGCGAGATGAACTTCCAAAATGTTTCTAGACGGTTTTGTCACTTTGACCTGTCTCCATCAGTTGTGCCAACGTTGAGTTAGTGAGGCCAAGGTTGCGCAGACTGCTTGACCTCCGGTGATTGAAGTGGCTTTTTTTCTCAAGAGATTCGCGCTACCTAATAGCGCGCAAC
>NZ_JBPJZE010000252.1:0-1168 GCF_051216695.1 Variovorax glucosi | reverse complement strand
CGTTGCCCGAGTTTGCTGAGCATCCAACGTTGTGCCCGGACCATGCTTCTCATTAAAGTGCGTCCTGGGATTCACGGCCTTTGCTTGCGCATCACGTTGAGCCAACCAACCAGACCACGTTGCCTCGCTTTTGGACTCCAGTAGTGCGCGACGCTCCGTTGCACCGAGTCCTCCCCATTTGGCCTGCAGCTCTGCCATTCGTCCCGCCGCAAGCGCTTCATTTTTGACGGCCTGCATCTCAATCCTGATTGCCGTGCTTGCACCTCCAGTTATTGTTGGAGGCATCATGGCCGCAGCAGCAGTCCTCCACATCGCTGACTGCTGCTCAAACGGACCGTAGTACTGGTTCGCCACCGGGTTGTAGCCGATAGCACCACCCATAGTGTCGCCAGCCGTGCTCATAGCGGCCTCAGCCATTAATCCAGGAACACCTAGAACTTGCAACGAAGATCGAACTCCCTTTGAATTCCACACCTGTTGAAATTCACTTTCGCCACCAGGATTGGCGCGCAAATAGGCCACTGCTTGGGTGTTCGGATTGCTGCCACTCGCCGCATTTTGAACCTCTTCAATCGTGACCCCGCTAAGAGCCGTGCTCGATCCAAGCACCCTCCACGGATCCCCAGCCTCCCTAAGTTCAGCAGGTATGACAGGAGCACTGGTGATTCTGGGACTGTTGCCCAGATATTTGTACAGAAACGCTGCATCATCGACCGAGACGTAGCCACCACTATTGTTGTTCGTGACCGTCTGTGCATCTTGGGTCAACCGCTCAGTCCACCATTGCACCCGCTCATTCATCCGTTCGCCCAAAGCGATGTCTTTGGCATACACGTCAAGTCCACTTGTAGCAGCAGGGGTGCCGTCGCCTGGCAAGGCAATGTCCCAAGCGCCCCCTACCGCACGCGGGCTCTTGATGTTGTTGATCTCAATGAGTTGGCCCACATAGTTGTTGACGTCGCGCTGGCTGGCACCCGAACCGAGCTGCGCTCGTGCAATACGCTCCATCGAACCGCCATAGTCACCCGCACGTACCGTGCTGGGCTGTGATGACACCCTGTCTTGCCATCCCAAGATGCCATTAGCAGAGGGCTCGATGTTGAAGCCCGCCGGTGTGCCACTCGTATTGCCCTTGCCGCTGCCGGCAAAACGAGCGTTGAGCAAGTCA
>NZ_JBPJZE010000251.1:0-1169 GCF_051216695.1 Variovorax glucosi | reverse complement strand
GACCTGTCGGGCTACCGTTACGCCAGCCTGAATCCGAACACCCCGAAGACCGGTGTGTACGGCTCGGGCGAGGTGGGCATGCTGACGCTGCGTGCCGGTGGCGACCTGTCCATCTACGGCAGCATCAACGATGGCTTCGCGCCACCGCCCGAGACGCCGGACGATGGCGGCTGGATCCTGACCCGCGGCGTGCAGGCCTTCGGCGGTGATGTGGTGGTGCCGGTGGCCGGCGTGACGCTGGCCGAGGGCACGACTTACCCGGCCGGCAAGACACTGAACTACGCCATCACGGCGAAGGATGTCACCCTGCATACGGGCACTTTGCTGCCGACTGCCATCACGCTGAGCAGCGCCTTGACGCTGCCCGCCGGGACGGTGCTCGGGGCGGACGTACGCGCGGCCGACGGCACGGTGCTGCTGGCGGCGGGCACGGTAGTTGGGGCTGGTGGCCTCGCACTGCCCACGGGCGCACAGCTGCTGGCCGGCGCGCGCCTGCCCGTGGCGGTGACGCTGGCGCGCCTGACCTGGCCCAAGGGCGCGGCGCTGCCGGTCACCATGACGCAATTCGGTACTCTGACTTTGCCGGTGGGCGCGCTGATTTCTTCCGGCACGAACGTGGCGCTGCCCGACGATGCCCTTTCAGTCAATTTGCGGCCGGCGGATTCGGCGGGTCGGCAGGCACAGAACTGGGCGGTGGCGCAGATGCTGCCAGCGGGTTCGCAGTCGTGGAGCCTGCGGCTGGTCGCTGGTGCCGATACCCAGGCGGCAGATAACCGGTTGACGCGGTTGAACGCAGGCAGCATCGTGCTCGCGGATACCCACTACACCGTCTTCAAGCAGACCGAGATCCGGCGAGGGGGCGTCTGGTATTGGGGCCCCGACAACGGCTATGGCGGTGAGCCGGGAACTCCAGCGCCCGATTGGGCCTACGACCCGAGCTACAGCCTGTGCGACTCGGAGCCTGGACAATGCGTTCGGGTCTCCTGGACATGGGGCCCGGGGAACACCTACGGTGGCACGCCAGGTGCGCCCGTCGACGACTGGGCGACCGACCCGAGCTACAACCTTTGCGAGTCGGAGCCGGGCGAGTGCGTCGCCGTAGGTGGCCCTGGCGGAGAAGTACTGGTCGGGGTCAAGCCCAAGTCGCCGGTGTTCAGCGTACTGCGCAC
>NZ_JBPJZE010000250.1:0-1169 GCF_051216695.1 Variovorax glucosi | reverse complement strand
TCAACCAGGTGATCCACATGTGGGCCTACGTGGACATGAACGAGCGCGCCGAGCGGCGGGAGCTCCTGATGGCCGACCCGGCATGGAAGGCCTACGTGGTGGAAATGCTTCCGCTGCTGCAGAGCCAGGAATCGAAGATCCTGCTTCCCGCGCCCTTCTTCACGCCCCGGTGGCAGGACTGACGACCGCATCGATCCGGAACAAAGGATGGAGACACCATGACAACGCTCGACTACCAGAGCGGATTCGGCAACCAGTTCGCCAGTGAGGCGCTTCCGGGCGCCCTGCCCGTCGGGCACAACTCGCCGCAGCAGGCGCCGCTGGGCCTGTATGCAGAGCTGCTGTCCGGCACGGCCTTCACGGCGCCGCGCGACCACAACCGGCGCACCTGGATGTACAGAAGGCGCCCCAGCGCCATGCATGAAGCCTTCGCGCGCATCGACGACGGCAACTGGCGCAGCGGACCATTCACCGAGGCGGAAACGCCGGCCAACCGGCTGCGCTGGAACCCATGGCCGATGCCGGCCGGGGACTCGGACTTCGTCGACGGCATGCTGACCATCGCCGGCAACGGCGACCCGCACGCGCAGACCGGCTCGGCAGTGCATGTCTATCGCGCGAACCGTTCGATGGACGGGCGCTACCTCGCGAACTCCGACGGCGAACTGCTGATCGTGCCGCAGCATGGCGCGCTGCTGCTCCATACCGAGCTGGGCCGCCTGCACGTCGCGCCCGGCGAGATCGCGCTGGTGCCGCGGGGCATGCGGTTTCGCGTCGCGCTGCACGAGGGTGAGGGCGATGGCGAGGCGCGAGGCTATGTCTGCGAGAACTATGGTGCGCCCTTTCGCCTGCCGGAGCTGGGGCCGATCGGATCGAACGGGCTGGCCAATGCACGCGACTTCCTGGCGCCCGTCGCGGCTTTCGAAGAAGACGCCGGCCCCGTGCGCATCGTCAACAAGTTCATGGGCCACCTCTGGGAAGGCAAGCAGGCCGGCACGCCGCTGAACGTGGTCGCGTGGCACGGCAACCTGACGCCCTGCAAGTACGACCTGGCGCGGTTCATGGCCATCGGCACGATCAGCTTCGACCACCCCGACCCGTCGATCTACACGGTGCTGACTTCCGGCACCGACACGCCCGGCGTTGCCAACTGCGACTTCGTGATCTTC
>NZ_JBPJZE010000024.1:0-1877 GCF_051216695.1 Variovorax glucosi | reverse complement strand
CGAGGGCGGCGTAGCCCAGGCCGTACTTGTCCATGGTGCCGGGCTTGAAGTTCTGCGCCACCACGTCGGCCGTGGCGCACAGGCGCAGCGCGGCTTCCAGCCCCTGCGGGTGCCGCAGGTCGAGCGCGATGCTCTTCTTGTTGCGGTTGAACATGGGGAAGAAGCCCGCGCCCGCGCCCAGCAGGTGTCGCGTGCGGTCGCCCTCGATGGGCTCGACCTTGATGACCTCCGCCCCCAGGTCCGCAAGCACCATGCCGCAGGTCGGGCCCATGACCATGTGGGTGAACTCGACCACGCGGATACCGGTGAGCGGCAGGCGCTTTTCTTCGGTGTTTGCCGCGCTCATGCCGCGACTCCCACTGTTGCCGCGAAGGTCTTCGGAAAGCCCGCGCGCCACACCGTACCCTGCAGGGTCTCGCCTTCGAGCCAGCCCGCCACGCGCCGGCGCAGGTCGAGCAGCTTCGGCAGGTCGACGCCGGTTGCAACGCCCATGCTCTCGAGCATGAAGACAAGGTCTTCGGTGTCGACATTGCCGCTGGCACCGGGCGCATGCGGGCAGCCGCCGATGCCGGCCAGGCAGGCGTCGAAGCGCGTGATGCCCACTTCCAGCGCGGCATACGCGTTCGCGAGCCCCATGCCGCGCGTGTCGTGGAAATGGCCGCACCACAGCCTGTCGCCAGCGATGCGCAGGGCGCGCTCGAACAGGCTGCGCACCATCGCTGGATCGGCATAGCCCACGGTGTCCGCAAGGCTCACGCGATCTGCGCCCGCGTCGAGTAGCGCTTGCATCAGCCGCAGCACTTCGTCGGGCGCGACATGGCCCTGCAGCGTGCAGCCGAAGGCCGTGCCCACGCCGCCATCGATCAGCGTCTTCGAGCCCGCCGCATCGCGCGCCGCGCGCATGCGTGCGACCTCGGTCACCACCTCGTCGGGCGTCTTGCGCAGGTTGGCGAGGCTGTGCGCGTGGCTGGCCGAGAGCGGCACGACCATCAGGTCGGCCTCGCCTGCAATGGCCCGTTCGGCAACTTTGAGATTGGGCACCAGCACCGAGGCGAAGAGCCCCGGCAGCGTCTTCGCGTACGCCAGCAACTCGGCCGTGTCCGCGAGCTGCGGCAGCAGGTGCGCCGGCACGAACGAGCCGACCTCGATCTCGCGCTGCCCGGCCGCGTGCGCGTCGCGGATCCATTCGAGCTTGCGTTCGGTGGGCAGTACGCGGGCGATGCTCTGGAGCCCGTCGCGCAGGCCCACTTCGCGGACGACCGCGCGCGGCGGCAGGAATGCGTGAATCAAGACTTTGTCTCCGTCGTGAGGGTACGGAGTCGATGTTAGAAGTTCCGATTTGATCCAGAAGGTATATTTTGGAAGCCATCTGATTCCGGAACGGAACATCATGAGAGACCTAGACCTGACCACCCTGCGCCTCTTCGTCGCCGTCTGCGAAACGCGCAGCATCGCGCGCGCCGGTGAGCAGGCCAGCATCGTCGGCTCGGCCATCAGCAAGCGGCTGGCCCAGCTCGAAGAAGCCGTCGGCACGCCGCTGCTGCTGCGCAAGCGCCGCGGCGTGCTGCCCACTCCCGCCGGCGAGACCCTGCTGGAGCACGACCGCGCGATGCTCGGCAGCGTGAACCGTATCGAGCGTGACATGGCCGCCTATGCCGGCGGCGCGCGCGGGCACGTGCGCATCCTGGCCTCGGCGTCGGTGATGGCCGAATCGCTGGCCGAGGACGTGGCGGACTTTCTGCAAGACCCGGCCCACCGCAACATCCGCGTCGACATGGAAGAGCGCGTGAGCCCCGAGATCGTGCGCGGCATCCGCGAGGGCAGCGCCTCCATCGGCCTATGCTGGGACGCGGCCGACCTCGAAGGCCTGGAGCGGC
>NZ_JBPJZE010000249.1:0-1169 GCF_051216695.1 Variovorax glucosi | reverse complement strand
TGGCGCGGCCGACAACCCGATCACCAAACTGGCGCAGCGCCTCGCGGGCGAAGAACGCACCACGCTGGTGGCCTTCGGCACCGAAGCGGGTCTGTTCAAGAACGCCGGCATCCCCACCGTGGTGTGCGGGCCCGGCAGCATCGAGCAGGCGCACCAGCCTGACGAGTTCGTGAGCCTCGAACAACTCGCGCGCTGCGAGCTGTTCATGGAACGCCTGGCCTCCACGCCCGCCATTGGCTGAACCAGCAGAAAGCGGCGGCGACGCGCTGCGGCGCATGAAGCGAATCGCGCTCGGCCTGCTGTGCGGCGCGGCGCGGCTCTATGCGGTGGCGAGTGCGCTGCATGCGCAGCACCCGGCCTGGGGCTACGTGGCCGCCTTTTCAGAAGCCGCGATGGTCGGCGCCATTGCCGACTGGTTCGCGGTGGTGGCGCTGTTTCGCCATCCGCTGGGCCTGCCGATTCCGCACACCGCGATCATCCCGAGCAACAAGGACCGCATCGGCGCCAAGCTCGCGGGCTTCATCTGCGACAACTTCCTGAGCACTGAACAAGTGCTCGGCAAGCTGCGGCAGTTCGATGCTGCCGGGCGCATCGCCGATTGGCTGGCGCGGCCCGCCAGCGGCGAGAAGCTCGGCGAATGGGGCGTGGCCGCCACGCGCTACGGGCTCTCGGCCTTCGACGACGAGCGAGTGCGCGACTTCATGGGGCGCGCCGCCGCGGCCGGCCTCGCCGTTGGCAACGGGCGACCAACTGCTGTCGCTGTCGGCACGTTCCGAGGCCGCGCTCACGTTGGCCACGGAACAGCTCGCAGCGCATCTCGAAGCCCACGCCGAACTGCCGCTGGCCGACGTGGCCCACACCCTCGCTGTCGGCCGCAAGGCCCACGCCTTCCGCCGCGCTGTCGTGGCCAGCAACACCGCCGAGGCCATCGCAGCCCTGCGCAATGCCGACTCGCCCCGCCGCGTCAGCGGCCGCACCGCCTCGCGCGCACTGCAACTCGTGCTGATGTTCCCCGGACAGGGCGCGCAGTACGCCGGCATGGGCAAGAACCTCCATGCGAACGACCCGGTGTTCGCCGCAGCGTTCGGCGACTGCATGGCCGCCTTCGAAGGCGCGACCGATTTCGACCTGCGCGAGCGCATGTTCTCGGACGACCCGCAATCGCTGGC
>NZ_JBPJZE010000248.1:0-1170 GCF_051216695.1 Variovorax glucosi | reverse complement strand
AGGCTGCCGCCGAGCAGCGACAGCGCATGGCGCACGCGCTGCTCCGTCACGTAGCGGTATGGCGTCGCGCCGGTGCTGGCGCGAAAGAGCCGCGTGAAATGCACCGCGCTCATGTGCAGCTCGGCCGCGAGCTCGTCGATGCCGAAGTCCTCGGCCAGGTGCTGCATGACCCAGTCGTACACCCTGCGCAGGTCGCTCTGCGAGAGCCGCCCGCGCGGGCGCCGGCTGTTCCCCGCGCAGCCATAGCGGTTCTGCAGATAGCTCGCGAGCGCCATCGACAGGCCCTGCGCATGCAGGCGGCCCGAAGTGCAGCCGCGCTCCACTTCGTCGCGCATGGCGACGATCAGCGCCGACAGCGTCGCGTCGGTGGTCGACAGGTGTGTCTGCCGGTGCAGCTCGCCGTCGCCCTCGGGCATGAGGCTGCGCAGCGCCTCTGGGCGGATCTCGATGCCGATCGTCTCGGCGAGCTCGCCGGTCCACGCTGCGCGGTCGACCTCGTAGCCCTGCTCGAAGATAAACATGTCACCCGGGCGGGCCTCGAAAGGATGGATGCGGCGGCCCCGCGTCATCGCACCCTTCACGTGGCCGCGCACGCACAGGCCGAGCAGCGGATGCGGGTTGTAGCAGGCCGGGTTCTCGCCGTCGCCCGCTATCTCGCGCACCTCCAGCGCGAAGCCCTGCCATGGCGTGGCCTGCGCGTTCACCAGCATCCTGCCGTCGTGGCGCAGGGGCTTGCCCGAGGCGTCCAGGAGGCAGATTTCGCGTGTCATTGCATTGCCTGCGAGGGCGCAAGAAACCGCGTGCGCGGCCCCTACACGCCGAGCAGTTCCTCCAGCACATGCGGCTCGGCCAGCAAGTCGGCCGAGGCTCCGTGCCGCACGATCTGCCCCTTCTCCATCACCACCGCAAGATCGGTGTGCGCCAGCACCTTGCGGTAGTCGCGATCCACGATCAGCGTCGCAATGCCGGTCGCGCGGATCTCGCCGATCACGCGCCAGATCTCGGCCACGATCAGCGGGGCCAGGCCTTCGGTGGCTTCGTCCAGCACCAGCAGATGCGGGTTGGTCATCAGAGCGCGGCCTATGGCCAGCATTTGCTGCTCGCCGCCCGACAACTGGTTGCCCATGTTGCGCGCGCGCTCGGCCAGACGGGGGAACAGCGCGTAGACGC
>NZ_JBPJZE010000247.1:0-1173 GCF_051216695.1 Variovorax glucosi | reverse complement strand
TTAAGCGAGAACCTTGGCCACGACGCCGGAGCCGACGGTCTTGCCGCCTTCGCGGATGGCGAAGCGCAGGCCTTCTTCCATGGCGATCGGGTTGATCAGCTTCACGGTGATGCTGACGTTGTCGCCAGGCATGACCATTTCCTTGCCTTCAGGCAGCTCGATCGCACCGGTCACGTCCGTCGTGCGGAAATAGAACTGCGGGCGGTAGTTGTTGAAGAAAGGCGTGTGACGGCCGCCTTCGTCCTTCGACAGCACGTACACCTCGGCAGTGAAGTGCGTGTGCGGCTTGATCGAACCCGGCTTGCACAGCACCTGGCCGCGCTCGACGTCTTCGCGCTTCGTGCCGCGCAGCAGCACGCCGACGTTGTCGCCGGCCTGACCCTGGTCGAGCAGCTTGCGGAACATTTCCACGCCGGTGCAGGTGGTCTTGACGGTCGGGCGGATGCCGACGATCTCGATTTCTTCGCCGACCTTGATGATGCCGCGCTCGACGGCGCCGGTCACCACGGTGCCGCGACCGGAGATCGAGAACACGTCTTCCACGGGCATCAGGAATGCGCCGTCGATCGCACGCTCGGGCTGCGGAATGTAGGTGTCGAGTGCGTCGGCCAGCTTCATGATGGCTTGTTCGCCCAGCGGACCCTTGTCGCCTTCGAGGGCGAGCTTGGCGGAGCCGTGGATGATCGGGGTGTCGTCGCCCGGGAATTCGTATTTGTCCAGGAGCTCGCGCACTTCCATCTCGACCAGCTCAAGCAGCTCGGCGTCGTCGACCATGTCGCACTTGTTCAGGAACACGATGATGTAACCCACACCCACCTGGCGGGCCAGCAGGATGTGTTCACGCGTCTGGGGCATCGGGCCATCGGCGGCCGAGCAGACCAGGATCGCGCCGTCCATCTGGGCGGCGCCGGTGATCATGTTCTTCACGTAGTCGGCGTGGCCTGGGCAGTCGACGTGTGCGTAGTGGCGGTTGGCCGTTTCGTACTCGACGTGGGCGGTGTTGATCGTGATGCCGCGGGCCTTTTCTTCAGGCGCTGCGTCGATCTGGTCGTAGGCCTTGGCTTCGCCGCCGAACTTGGCCGACAGCACCGTTGCGATCGCAGCGGTCAGCGTGGTCTTGCCATGGTCGACGTGACCGATCGTGCCCACGTTCACGTGGGGCTTGGTGCGGGT
>NZ_JBPJZE010000246.1:0-1174 GCF_051216695.1 Variovorax glucosi | reverse complement strand
GCAGGAGGCATGGTCGGCAGCGCGCATGCGCAGCGCGCCTTCAGCGCAGGCTGGATGGCGCAGAAGAACCTGGCCCAGAGCAATGCGATGCAGACGGGCCGTCTGCCCAACGGCATGCCGGCCTCGACACTGACCAGCCCGCAGGCCCAGCAGCAGCAAGCCAATGCCCAGTTGCAGCGTTCGATCAACAACCTCAACCTGGCGGCGCAGGCGATTGCAGCGCAGCAGGCGGCACAGGCCGCTGCGCGCGCGGCCGCGCAGAACGATCCCTCGGTGCCCGATGGCCTGGCCGACGGTGGCCTGAAGATCGACACCAACAGCCTCACGGCCGGCTGGCACAACGCCAACGCCCCGGTGCAGTCGCAGGTCGATGGCCGCACGAACGTCGCCATCCAGCAGACCGGCGACAAGGCCATCCTCAACTGGGAGACCTTCAACGTCGGGCGCAACACGACGGTCGATTTCAAGCAGCAAGCCGACTGGGCCGTGCTCAACAAGGTCAACGATCCGCAGGCGCGCCCCTCGCAGATCCAGGGCCAGATCAAGGCCGACGGCACGGTGCTCATTGCCAACCGCAACGGCGTGGTGTTCTCCGGCACCAGCCAGGTCAACACGCGCAATCTCGTGGCGGCCGCGGCGAAGATCTCGGACGAGCAGTTCCGCACCAAGGGCCTGTACGTCGACACCAACGGCAGCGCGCCCACCTTCACCGATGCCGGGGGCACGGTCGAAGTCCAGGCCGGCGCACAGATCAACACCCACACGCCCCAGTCGGTCACACAGGGCGGCGGCTACGTGCTGCTGCTGGGCAAGGAGGTGCCAAACGCCGGCCAGATCACCACGCCCTCGGGCCAGGCCGTGCTGGCTGCAGGCGACAGCTTCACGATCCGCAAGGGCGTGGGCACAGAGGCCAACCAGGCCTCGACCACAGCGGGCAACGAAGTCTCGACCTCGCGCAGCGCCGGCAGCACCTCGGGCACCGTCGTCAACACCGGCCTGATCGCCGCCACCACCGGCGACGTCACGCTGACCGGCCATTCGGTCACCCAGGCGGGCGTGGTCGTGGCGACCACCTCGACTGCCAAGCGCGGCACCGTTCACCTGTCCACACGCGCCAGCGACGAGACCGGCACCGTCACCATGGCGGAGGGCAGCACCACCGCCATCCTGCTCG
>NZ_JBPJZE010000245.1:0-1175 GCF_051216695.1 Variovorax glucosi | reverse complement strand
CGCTGACGACCCTGCCATTGCGCGAACTCAGCGCCGGGCTGGCGGAAGTCATCAAGTACGGCCCGATCCAGGACAGGGCGTTCTTCGACTGGATCGAGGCGTACATCGATGCGCTGCACGTCGCGCTGCCGCATGCCACGCGCAGCCAGGCGGCGTGGGGCTATCAGTTTGCATTGGGCTCGCTGCTGCACCACCTGAACGACAGCCGCATCGAACGCCTCTCGCGCGGCGAGAACACGCGCGCCGACCCTGCCGTGGCGCCGATGCTGGTGAGCTTCATCGTCGGCGGACTGCGCGCCGCGCTGCCGCGGCCCAAGACCCCACGCACGAACAAGACCATCCCCAGGAGACAAAAGCCATGATGAATCGACGCACCCTGCTGTCGGCGCTTGCCGCGGCATCGGCCACTGCGGCGCTGCCTTCGCGCGCCCAGTCCAATCCGAAGATCGTGTTCGGCTACACGGCCGTGACCGACTTCGCTTCGGTGTTCGTGGCGGCCGAAGAGGGCTACTTCAAGAAGCGCAGCCTCGACGTGGAGCTCAAGTTCATCCCGCTTAACTCGACGATCCCGGCGGCGCTGCAATCCGACTCGCTGCAGATCGGCGGGCCCACGCCCTCGGTGTTCCTGCAGGCGGTGGATGGCGGGCTCGACCTGGTGCTGGTGGCCGGCGGCGGCCTCACCTCGAAGACCTCCACCGGCTTCGGCCTGGTGGCGCGCGCGGGCTCGGGCATCAAGAGCCCGCAGGATTGCGTGGGCAAGAAGATCGGCGTGCCGGGCCTGGGCGCCTTCCTGCACGTGACCTTCCGCGCATGGCTGAAGGACAGCGGCGTGGACTACCGCAAGGTCAATTTCGTCGAGGCCGCATTCCCGCAGCATGCCGACCTGCTGCGCGGCGGCTCGGTCGACGCGGTGGTGTCTGCCGACCCGTTCATGAGCCGCATCACCGAGAGCGGCGCGGGTTATGTGGCTTCGTACTACTCGACCTTCCTGCCCGAGAACAACCAGACCATCGTGCATGCGGCCAAGCGCGAGTGGGTGGCGAAGAACCCGGCGGCGGCGCGCGCCTTTCGCGAAGCGCTGGTCGAGTCCGGCGCGTTCATGCAGCAGCCGAAGAACGACGCGAAAGTGCGCGCGGCCATCGGCAAGTACATCAAGCTGCCGCCCGAAGTGCTGG
>NZ_JBPJZE010000244.1:301-1176 GCF_051216695.1 Variovorax glucosi | reverse complement strand
CCTGGCCGGGGTAGCAGCCCTTCTTGAAGTTCACGCCGCCGACCGATTCGTAGTTGATCATCTGCGGCACGAAGGCCTCGATGACCGGCGTAGTCAGCGTCACGATGCCGCTGCGCACTTCGCTCCATTGCCACAGGCTGGCATCGACCGTGGGGCCCACGGGGGCGGCATGGCCGGCCGGCGCGATCCAGAGCGCGCGTGGAACGCCGTCGGCGGGGTACAGCGACACGGCGCTGACTTCGTCGCCAACAGCTGTGCGCTTACCGGGCAGCGCTGCGGCATCGAGGCCGTTGCCAGTCAAGGCGGTGCCGGCCAGGCCGTACAGCGCGAACTGTTCGGTGGCGTCGGTCAGCTTGACCTTGGCGCGCAGCACGAACATCGACAGGCGCTTGAGCGTGGCGGTCAGGATGTCGCGGCTGCACACAAGCAGAATGAGTTCGGGTTGCGGCTTGATTCCGATGAAACTTGCGATCACACGGCCCTTGGCGGTGCACAGCGCGGCCAGCCGGGCGTCTGAGGCGCCGAGCAGCGAGAAGTCTTGTGTCAACTGGCCGTGCAGGAAGCCGGCGGCATCGGGGCCCTCTGCACGGATCACACCAAGGTGGGAGAGGGCGGTCACGCCATTGAGAACGACAGTGGTCATCGCTGAATTATCATGGCCGTGCCTGTTCCTTCGGGGCGGCAGGGGCTCCCGCCCTGCAGTCTGCAAGGCCACCGGTTTTTTCATCTCATCCTCCGGCTTTTTCTCGTCATCCCCACATCGGATCCGTGCGCAGCTTCTTCCTCACGCTTTTCCTGCTCGCCGCCCTGATTGCGCTTGCGCTCGGCGGCGCCGGCCTCTGGTGGGTGCACCAGCCGCTCAAACTGCCGGCGCC
>NZ_JBPJZE010000244.1:0-291 GCF_051216695.1 Variovorax glucosi | reverse complement strand
GCGCCCAGCGTCGATCTGTCGGTCGAACCCGGCACAACGCCGCGAGGCATTGCGCAGGCGGTGGCCGACACGGGCGTCGACGTGCAGCCGCAGCTGCTCTACCTGTGGTTCCGCGTCTCGGGGCAAGACCGCCAGATGCGCGCCGGCAGCTACGAGCTGGAGCGTGGCGTCACGCCCAAGATGCTCCTCAACATCTTGGTGCGCGGCGAGGAAGCCACGCGCAGCCTGGTGCTGGTCGAGGGCTGGAACATCCGCCAGGTGCGCGCCGCACTCGCCAAGGCCGACCAGCTC
>NZ_JBPJZE010000243.1:0-1178 GCF_051216695.1 Variovorax glucosi | reverse complement strand
GTTGGATGCGTTAGCGAAGAGGTACACGTCGGGAAATCGAACTCGATAAGACATGGCGCAATATAAGACGCTTCTGCCCAAATTCTGCAGCATGGCTAAGGCCCGCTATTGGCCGACTGTAGTCGGTCACTGCCTCCGGAGCCTTGGGGCCCAAGCCGTCGTGCAGTCATTGAAGGCTCTCACTTGAACTTGCCGCAACAGCATGCGGCTTTACACGCACGCTTCGCCGCAACTCAGATGGCCTGCCGCTTTTTCTATGCGGACCTCGGCGCTTCGTTTCGCGCCAGCCAAAGCCCACTCGCAACGATCAACGCCCCACCACCCAGCGTCCACGCATCAGGCGCGGCCTGCCAGAACAACCAGTCCAGCACAAGCGCCCAGGCGAGGGCGCTGTACTCGAAGGGGGCGATGGCGGCGGCCTGGCCGTGGCGGAAGGCCTCGGCGATGGCCAGCTGGCCCAGAAAGCCGCTGATGGCCAAACCCGCGAGCACCCACGCGTGCTGGGCCTGTATGGGCACCCATTGCGGCGCCGATAACAGGCTACCGCCCACTGCCATGCCGGCCGTGGTCCAGAAGACCAGCGCGGCGCTCGATTCGGTGCGGCTGATGAGCCGGCCCAGCATGTTCGACAGCGCATAGCAGACTGCGGCCACCAGAATCGCCACAGCGCCCACCGAGAGGAAAGCCCCCTGCTCGGGCCGCAGTGCGATGACGACACCGATGAAGCCCAGCCCGATGGCGATCCAGTGCCGCGGCTGGACCGATTCGCCCAGCATCGGCACGGCGATGAGCACCATCAGCAGCGGAGCGATGAAAGTGAGTGTGTAGGCCTCTGCCAGGCCCAGGGTCTTCAGGCCATGGACGAAGAGCACGAGCATCGTCATGTTCAGCGCGGTGCGCAGCAGGTGCAGGCGCCAACGCAGCCGGCGGCTGAAAACGCCGGCTGCCTCGCGCCGCCAGACGATGTACAGGCACACCAGGGGCAGGGCGGTGAGACCGCGCAGTGCCATCACCTGCACCGGCGGGTAGTGCCCGGCCAGGTTCTTGAGCAGCGCGTCCATGCAGGCGAAGAAGGCGCAAGCCAACAGCATCGCGGCGATGCCGCGCAGGGTTCCGGTCGATTGCATGGTCGGGTTGTCTCGCGGCAGTGGCCAGGGGAAGGGACTTGTTCTTGACCG
>NZ_JBPJZE010000242.1:0-1179 GCF_051216695.1 Variovorax glucosi | reverse complement strand
GACATGGCCCTGACCTACTTCGAATTCACCACGCTCGGCATCCTGCATTGCATGATCGAGGAAAAGCCCGACGTGGCGATCCTCGAAGTCGGCCTGGGCGGGCGGCTCGATGCGGTCAACATCATCGACACCGACTGCGCGGTCATCACCAGCATCGACCTTGACCACATGGAATACCTCGGGCCCGACCGCGAAAGCATCGGCTTCGAGAAGGCCGGCATCCTGCGCCCGGGCAAGCCCGCCGTTGTCAGCGACCCGATGCCGCCGCAGAGCGTGATCGATCATGCGAACGCCATCGGTGCCGACCTGTGGCGCTTCGGGACCGACTTCAACGTGTCGGGCGACAAGCAGCAGTGGGGCTGGTCTGGGCGTGGCCGGCGCTACAGCGGGCTGGCCTATCCGGCACTGCGCGGGGCCAACCAACTCATCAATGCGGCCGGCGTGCTCGCGGCGCTCGAGGCGCTGCGCCCGCAACTGCCGATCACGGCGCAGGCCGTGCGCAACGGGCTCGCGATGGTCGAGCTGCCGGGCCGCTTCCAGATCGTGCCGGGCGAACCGGCGCTTGTGCTCGACGTGGCGCACAATGCCCACGCCGTGGCCGCGCTGGCCGAGAACCTCGATGCGATGGGCTTCTACCCCACCACGCACGGCGTGTTCGGCGTGATGGCCGACAAGGATCTCGCACCGATCCTCGCGCGCATCGGGCCGCTGATTGACCGCTGGTACTTCACCGACCTGCCCACGCCGCGCGCCGCCAAGGCGGCCGACCTGCTGGCCAGCTGGCAGGCGCAGAACACGCGCACCGATGCCTCTGGCAGCGTGTATGCGGGCCCGATGGAAGCGTTGCGCGCAGCCATCGAGCAGGCGGGGCCCGCTGATAGAATCGTGGTCTTCGGATCGTTCTTCACCGTGGGTGGCGTGCTCGAAAACGGCACCCCCCGGCTGCAAGCCAAACACCTGCTGCCAGGCGGCTGATCGTCGGGCTGTCCATACCCTCTGACACCACCTCGCTGCACTCCTTCCGGGATCGACCCGCCTGGCGTTTTTCAAGTTCCGCACGCGCGGCCCACAAGGCAACGAAGGACGCAGCGCCCCGGCCGCTGTCCCCGCGGAAAGTGTCGAAACCATGCGTCGGCGTGCGCGCCACCGGCTGCTCGGCGCAGCGGTGCTGGTGCTGCT
>NZ_JBPJZE010000241.1:0-1180 GCF_051216695.1 Variovorax glucosi | reverse complement strand
CGACTTCAGCGCGGGCGCCAGCAGCGCGCCGTCTCGCATGATCCACGGCGGCCTGCGCTACCTGGAAAACGGCAGCTTCTCGCTGGTGGCCGAGGCCACGCGGGAGCGCAACCTGCTGCTGCGCAACGCGCCGCACCTTGTGCAGCCGCTGAAGACGGTGGTGCCGCTGTCGAGCTTCTTCGGCGGGCTGATGAGCAGCGCGCTCAAGTTCTTCGGCCGCACGCCGCCGCAGCGCACGCGCGGCCTGCTGGCAGTGGCGGCAGGCCTGCGCCTGTACGACCTGCTGGGCCGGCGCCAACGCGTGATGCCCAACCACCGCATCAGCCGCGTGCCGCAGAACGACCGCAGCCTGTTTCGTGCCGCGGTGCGCTGGACCGCGACCTTCTTCGACGCGTGGATCAGCCACCCCGAATGGCTGATCCTCGAGCTGATCGGTGACGCCTGCCGCGACCAGCCGCGCTCGGCCGCCGCCAACTACTGCCGCGTGATGGGCTGCGCGGGCAACATCCTCACGCTGCGCGACGAGATCACCGGCGCGCTGGTGCGCGTGACGGCCGACACCGTGGTGAATGCCAGTGGCGCGTGGCTCGACCGCAGCACGGCAGTGCTCGGGGGCGCGGGCTCGCGCGTGATGGGCACGAAGGGCTCGCACCTCGTGCTCGACCATCCCGCGCTGCGCGATGCACTCGAAGGCCGCATGGCCTATTTCGAGGCGGTGGACGGGCGCGTGTGCATCGTCTATCCCTTCCTCGACCGCGTGCTGGTGGGCTCCACCGACATTCCAGTGGACGACCCCGACCAGATCGTGACGGAGCCGGCCGAGGTCGACTATTTGCTCGATGTGCTGGCCGAGGTGTTCCCGAACCTGTCCTTCGGGCGCGGCGACGTGGTGTACACCTATGTCGGCGTGAGGCCGCTCGCGCGCTCCGACGCTGACAAGCCCGGCCAGATCTCGCGCGATCACTCGGTGGTGCTCGACCCGCCGAATGCGACGCGCGACATTCCCATCGTCGGCCTCGTCGGCGGCAAGTGGACGACCTTCCGCGCACTTGCTGAAGAAGCTACCAAAGACGTGCTGCAGCATCTAGGCCGCCCGCGCACTGCATGGACAGAGCTGCTGCCCAGCGGCCTTGGTGGGGGGCTGGCTGCCGATGCACAGGCGATTGAACGCTACGTCTAT
>NZ_JBPJZE010000240.1:0-1181 GCF_051216695.1 Variovorax glucosi | reverse complement strand
AGCGTGGCGGTCGGCAAGAACGCGCAGACCACCAAGCCCGACAGCGTGGCGCTGGGTGCGAACTCGGTTGCCAGCGTGGGTGCGTTGGCCAACTACGACGCGTTCGGTCTGACGAGCAAACAAAGCTCGTCAGGTGAAGTGAACGTGGGCAACCGTCAGATCACGGGCGTGGCGCCGGGCAGCGCGGACCAGGACGCCGTCAACGTCCTGCAAGTCAAGACCATCACTGCTTCGTTGTCGAGCAGCATCGGTACCGCGACGAGCAGCATTGCCAGCCTTTCGACGGGGCTGAGCACGGCGACGAGCAGCATCGGTAGTCTGTCGACGGGCCTTAGCACCACGAACAGCAACGTGACCAGCCTGTCGACTTCGACGTCGACCGGTCTGAGCACGGCGACCAGCAGCATCAGCAGCCTCTCGACCGGCGTCGGCAATCTCTCGACGAGCCTGAACACAACCAATAGCAATCTCGGCAGCCTGAGCACGACCGTCAACACGATCAACGACAAGGGCACCAAGTACTTCCACGCCAACTCGACAGCCGCCGATTCGGTGGCCAGCGGCCAGAAAGCCGTGGCGATCGGCCCGCAGTCAGTGGCCAGCGGCACCAATTCCTTCGCGGCCGGCAACGGCGCAAGGGCCACCGGTACGAACGCGATCGCCATCGGTACCGGGGCGCTGGCCACGGGCTCGCAGGCCATCGGCGCCAATGCCCGTGCAGGTGGCGGCGGTGTGGCCCTGGGTGACAACGCGGATGCTGGCGGCACGCCGCTGAGCAAGGCGCAGAACATCTCCAAGGGCACGGCCATCTGCTTCGGCGCCATCACGCAGCAAAGCGGCGGCGTCGCACTGGGCTCGGGCTCGGTGGCGTCCACCGCAGCGGGCGTGGCCGGCTATGTGCCGGCTGGCGCAGCGGTGCAGCACCGGGTGGCCATTCAGGCGACCACCAGCACGCAGGCAGCGGTGTCAGTGGGCGATGCGGCCAAGGGGCAGTACCGCCAGATCACGGGCGTGGCAGCCGGCACGGCCGACAGCGATGCGACCTACCTCGCACAACTCAAGGCATCCGCAGCCACCGTGAAAGCCAGCAGCGTGCAGTACGCGACCAACCCGGATGGCTCGGTCAACTACAACCAGGTCACGCTGGGCAACGGTCAGGCGCCGGGCGGCACGCGCATCGG
>NZ_JBPJZE010000023.1:0-1879 GCF_051216695.1 Variovorax glucosi | reverse complement strand
TGACCGGGGCGGACTCTAATGCAACCAATTGCAAGTTCGTACAACACAACTCGACAGATTTCCAGTGGATTTGGGATTTCGCCTATGAGTGCGAAATCGTTCACATTTGTTTGCTTTTATTGGCCCGCAAAAATGGAATTCATCCACTCATAATTCGAGGCAATCGAGGCTCCCCGCAACGCGCTTGCCTCCAAGCGGGGGATTATTGGATTTCGCCGATCTCTGATCCTAGGGAAGGTCTGATCAAGTCGTAAATTGGCTTGATGGCGAGCGCGTGTGCTTGTCGTTGCGCTCGCAAGCTCGTCTCACCGAGCATCCCCATGCGTTTGAGAGGCCCTTGCGGCCCTTCATGCCGTCTGCAGACGCACCTGTCCGCGCATCGCGATCAGTTTCTTCCTGGCCATCCACAGGTTCGATAACGCAAACAGCGTGATCACATGCGCCGTGTTCTTGGCCAGTCCCTTGAACCTCACCTTCGCCAAGCCGAACTGTCGCTTGATCACTCGGAACGGATGCTCCACCTTCGCCCGGATGCTGGCCTTGCGGTATTCCTGCTTGCGCGCTCTGGCCTTGGCTCGGCCTTCTTGCATCTTCGCCATGTCGCTGGGCCGGCCCGCAATGTGCCACTGCACACTGCGCTGCACCCGCGCCTGCGCTCCGCGATAGCCCGAGTCTGCCCACACCGCGTCCTCTTTGCCGTGCAGCAGGTCGCTCACCTGCTCGACGTCTGCCTCGTTGGCTGCGGTAGTCGTCACCGTGTGCACCAACCCCGAGTCCGCATCCACACCGATGTGCGCCTTCATCCCGAAGTGCCACTGGTTGCCCTTCTTGGTCTGGTGCATCTCAGGGTCTCGCTCGCCGCCCGCGTTCTTCGTGGAACTGGGTGCCGCGATGATGGTGGCGTCCACGATGGAGCCCCTCTTCAGAAGCAGCCCTTTCCTGGCCAGGTGGGCGTTGACCTGCTTGAAGATGTCCTCGGCCAGATCGCTGGCTTCCAGCAGATGGCGGAAGTTCAGGATCGTCGTCTCGTCGGGAATCGACTCCATTCCCAGGCCTGCAAACGTGCGCAGCGAGGTGATCTCGTATAGGGCTTCCTCCATCGCCGGGTCGCTCAACGCAAACCAGTTCTGCATCAAGTGCACGCGAAGCATTGCTTCCAGCGGATAGGGCCGACGTCCGCGGCCTGCCACCGGGTAGTGCGGTTCGATGACTTTGAGCAGTGCCTTCCAAGGCACTACCAGCTCCATCTCGGCAAGGAAGACTTCCCGACGTGTCCTCTTCCTCTTGCCTGCATGCTCGGCATCCGAAAAACTGATCTGGCTCATCGTTGGCGCTCCTTCATTCAGCATGCGTAATCAACGTTCAGAGCGGCCATCCGTGGACTTGATCAGATGTTCCCTAGGCCTGCGACCGATGCGCCAGCCTGACGCGTCTGCTCAACCAGCCAGCGCCTGAACGCCAGGGTGAAGATGCGCTTGCCGTTGGTCATGACCCTTTCCACTGTCGGGCCAGTCCACTCTGGGGTGTGTCCGCTGTTCAACATTGCGGACACATGGTCGCCCGCTCGGCCCCCTACCGCAATGCGGCCTAGACCGTCTTTCAATTACCCATGTCCGCGCCGAAGTAGAACTGAGCCACTGGCTCAGTTTCCGGTCGGCGCCAACAAATTACCCACAAGTCTGGCGTCTCAGCGGTCCACGGAATGATCGAGATTCCCGTTATTCCTCGCGAGAGGACTCTGCCAACGGGAACGGATGACAAAGTTTGTGCGGATTGATGGAGCCAGCAAGCCATCCGACAATGGGTCGTGGATAGCCGGCGAGGTCGCCGGCTGCGACTTCCGCGACGCGCGACTGGGCAAGAGATTGAGCAGCCTGCT
>NZ_JBPJZE010000239.1:0-1181 GCF_051216695.1 Variovorax glucosi | reverse complement strand
CCGCAGGCCCAGCAGCCCCATCACGCCGCCGGCGGCCCGGTCGATCCAGACCTTGTAGCGCAGGTAGGCCGAGCGCGGCGCCGCCGAGGACAGCGCCAGCGCCACGATGGCGTACCAGCCCGTCTCGATGCAGAGGATGACCGCCGGCACCGCGAGTGCCAGCACCAGCGGCACCTCGCGCGGCAAAAAGGCCGCGAAGATGCTGGCGTACACCACCGCCGTCTTCGGGTTGCTGACCTGCGTGGCCAGGCCCAGCAGGAAGGCGCGGCCGCTGCGGCCCTGCTGGCGCGGCGAGGCGCCCGTCTCCTGCGTCACGGCAAGCGGCTGGCGCGCGCCGCTCCATATCCGGATGCCCAGGTAGACGAGGTAGGCGCCCCCCAGGCCCTTGATGGCCACGTACAGCGCCGGCACGGCCAGGAACGCCGCCTGCAGCCCGGCCAGCGCGGCGATCGCGAAGACCAGTCCGCCGGCACCCATGCCCAACGCGGCAGCCAGTCCGTCAGCGCGAGAGCTCACGGCGGTGCGAGCCACCATCACGAAACTTGGGCCGGGGCTCATCGCGCCCACAGTCATGGCGCCGGCGATGCCGAGCAGGGAAAGGGTGGTGTCCATCATTCAGTTTCCTTGGTTGTCGCCGAGCGCAGATCGCCCGTCCGCCGCATCACAGGTTCTTCCATTCCTCGACGACGATCTGGAACCGGTCCTCGTAAAGCACTTTGCCGGGATTGCGCGAGCGCAGCATCCGGACAGCGGTGTCATGTTGGATCAGAAGCGCCGCGAGGCTGCGCATCTGCTGGATCGACTCGGTGGCGCCATCCTTGAACCAGGCTACGGCGTTCCTCGACCAACCGGCACTCGAGAACGGAGGGCAGGGCAGATTCGCGTTGAACCACGCATAGATCGCTTCGAGCCGCTCTTCTTCCGCGGCCGTGAGTTCGCCCTTGTCTCGCAGGATGCGGGTCTCGGTGACGAGCCCGCTGAGCTGCCGGTGATCTTCCTCGTCGCCTCCAACCACGAACCGGATGAACATGAGCCCGTGTCACTGCACGTTGACCGCTTCGACCTGCACCAGCAGCTTCACCTTGTTCTCGAAGCCGAAGTTCAGCCCCCAGGTGATGCCCCAGTCGCTGCGCTCCACCGTGGTCTCGAAGTCGCCGCCGCACACCTGGCGGTTGATCAGC
>NZ_JBPJZE010000238.1:0-1182 GCF_051216695.1 Variovorax glucosi | reverse complement strand
GAGGCCCGAGACCGCGGCACGTCGGCCCGTCTACAAGGAAGTTCACTGATGAATCCCCTCCCGAAGGACCGGCTGCATCGGCGCCTGCCGTGGATCTTGCTGCTGGCCACCGCCATAAGCGGTTGCTCGAAGCCCAGTCCCCCTTCTACCCCCTCTCCCGCAATCGTCGCCCCTAACGCCACGGGCGATTCGCCCCGGCTGCTGGCGATGGCGCGCGGCAAGGTCGAGGTGCGCGGCGGCTTGCTCGATGTCGTGTCTCCCCTGAATGGCGAGATCGAAACCCTGGACGTGGGCGAAGGCGATCTCGTGCAACGCGGTCAGGTGCTGCTGAAGCTGGCATCCGAGCAAGCGCGCATGGAGGCCGACCTCGCCCAAGCCGACCTGCAACTGGTGCAGGCGCGCAAGCATGCCCAGGCCGCGCGCCTGCCCGCCGCACGTCAACTGGCCCGACGCATGGACGAGGCGGCCCGTGCGGGAGCCCTCGATCCGCAGCGTACCGAAGAAGCGCTTCAGGCCCAGCGCGACATCGAGGCGGCCATGCGTGTGTTGGAGGCGGAAATCGCCATCGCGCGCCAGAAGGTGGACCTCGCGCGTCTGGCCGTCCGGCACCACACGATCACGGCACCCCACGACGCCATCGTGCTCAAGCTCAATGTCCAGGCCGGCGCCCGTGTCGCAGCCCAGGGAGCGCCCCCGCTGATGGTTCTCATGCCGCAGCGCGCGCTGATCGTGCGAGCCGAACTCAACGAGAGCTACGTGGCGAGCGTCAAACCCGGCATGCGCGCCACCATCCAGATCGAGCGCGACGCCCATGACGGCGCCGAACCGGCGCAAGTCGCCGCGCACGTGCTGCGTCTGAGCGCCGCCTATGGGCCGAGCCGCCTCGACGACGAGACGCCTCAGCGTACGGGCCTGCGCGTGGTGGACTGCATTCTTGAACTTGATCCGGCAGCCGCTTCGAGGCTGCGCCCGGGTCGCAACGTGAGGGTGAGCTTCTATGAGTGAGTCATTTCAAATCGCGTCGCGTGCAGCGGCAACTTGCACCACGCCGTCAGCCGGCTGGACCATCCAATGCGATTTCGATGGAACGATCAGCGTCGAGGATGTCACGGACAGCTTGCTGCGGCGCTTTGGCGGTCGTGGCTGGCAGGCGCTGGAGAAGGCTTGGGAAAGCGGTCAGAT
>NZ_JBPJZE010000237.1:0-1182 GCF_051216695.1 Variovorax glucosi | reverse complement strand
GGCGAAGGCATTGAGAAGAAAGTTGACGACTTCGCAGCCGAGGTGGCCGCGCAAGTTGCAGCGGCCAAGGCTGCTGCTTAAGCCTTTAAGGCTCAACGGCGGTGCGCCCACGCGCGCTGCCGTTTTTTCATCGCTACGTTTTACACTCGTCCCAGTCCAACCAAAGGAAATTGCCCATGTCTGATGCCCGCCCAGCCCACAAGCGAATCTTGTTGAAGCTGTCGGGAGAGGCGTTGATGGGCGATGACGCCTTCGGCATCAACCGCGCCACTATCGTGCGCATGGTGCAAGAGGTGGCCGAGGTCGTGAACATGGGCGTGCAGGTGGCGGTCGTGATCGGTGGCGGCAACATCTTCCGCGGCGTCGCGGGCGGCTCGGTCGGCATGGACCGCGCCACGGCCGACTACATGGGCATGCTGGCCACGGTCATGAACTCGCTGGCGTTGGCCGATGCAATGGACAAACAGGGCCTCGTGGCCCGCGTGATGTCCGCCATTGCCATCGAGCAGGTGGTCGAGCCCTATGTGCGCCCCAAAGCCCTGCAGTACCTCGAAGAGGGCAAGGTCGTGGTGTTCGCCGCTGGCACCGGCAATCCGTTCTTCACCACCGATACGGCCGCTGCGCTGCGCGGTGCCGAGATCGGTGCCGAGCTGGTGCTCAAGGCGACCAAGGTCGACGGCGTCTACACCGCCGATCCCAAGACCAACCCCGATGCAACGCGCTACGTCTCGCTCAGTTTCGACGAGGCGATCGCAAAGAATCTCGGCATCATGGACGCCACGGCCTTCGCGCTGTGCCGCGACCAGAAGCTGCCGATCAAGGTGTTCTCGATTCTCAAGAACGGCGCATTCAAGCGCGTCGTCATGGGCGAGGACGAGGGCACGCTGGTGCATGCCTAGGAGTATTTGAGATGACCATTGCAGATATCCGCAATGCGACCGACGCGAAGATGAATCAGTCGCTCGCCGCATTCCAGAACAACCTCACCAAGATCCGTACCGGCCGCGCCAACTCTGCGCTCCTCGACTCGGTTCACGTCGAGTACTACGGCTCGCAGGTGCCACTGAGCCAGGTGGCCAACGTGTCGGTGCTCGATTCGCGCACCATCAGTGTCCAGCCCTGGGAAAAGGGCATGGGCGCCAAGATCGAGAAGGCCATTCGCGAAAGCGACCTGGGCCTGAA
>NZ_JBPJZE010000236.1:0-1183 GCF_051216695.1 Variovorax glucosi | reverse complement strand
GGTCGTCGAGCACCTGCGTCAGGCCGGATGCGAGCGCCATCAGCGTCTTGCCGGTACCTGCAGTGCCGGTGAGGGTGACGAAATCGATTTCCGGGTCCATCAGCAGATTCATCGCGAAGTTCTGCTCGCGGTTGCGCGTGTTCACGCCCCAGACCGCGTTCTTGCCCGAGCTGTAGTCCTTGAGCGTCTTGAGCACCGCGGTCTTGTCGCGGATTTCGGTGACGCGGGCGTACATGCTCGGCTCGCCGGGCGCCTCGAAGTACACGAACTGATTGATGTACAGGTTGGGCACCAGCGGACCGCTGATCCGGTAGAAGGTATTGCTGCCGCTCTGCCAGCTTTCGATCGTCTTGCTCTGGCGGGTCCAGAAGTCGGGCGGCAGTGCGAGCGAACCGGCGTAGAGCAGGTCGCCGTCTTCCAGTGTCTTGTCGTTCTGGTAGTCGTCGGCGGCCAGGCCCAGCGCGCGCGCCTTGACGCGCATGTTGATGTCTTTCGACACCAGCACCACTTCCTGCTTCGGCTTGCCCGGGCGGTCCTTGGCGTACTCGTCGCGCAGAGCGTGCACCACACCGAGGATCTGGTTGTCGGCCTTGCCCTGGGGAAGGCTGATCGGCAGCGAGTAGTCGAGCGGGGCGGTCTGGAAGAACAGCCGGCCGCCAGCTTCGCGGTGGCCGGTGGTGTCGAGCTTCAGGCCCTTGTCGATGTCGGCGTCCTGGGCACCGGCCAGGGCATCGAGCGTGCGGCTGGTCTGGCGACCGTTGCGCGCGACTTCGGTGGTACCTTTCTTGTGGCCGTCGAGCTCTTCCAGCACGATCATCGGCAGGAAGATGTCGTGCTCCTCGAAGCGGAACAGGCACATGGGGTCGTGCAGCAGCACGTTCGTGTCGAGCACGAACAGCTTGGCCGGACCGGTGGACTTGTTGCGTTTGGGGCGCGTCGGCGCTTGCGGCGCAGGGGCGGGAGCTGGTGCGACTTCGATGACCGGCGCCTTCCTCGTCTCGACCTGCACCAGGGCCTCCGGTTGCGGTGCGCTCACGGGCGCGGGGGCCGGTGCGGGTTTGGATCTGGCCCGACGCGTCGGGCGCACGGTGGTGCCGCCGGCGCCTTCAGTGCCGAGGCTGTCGAACAACTCCAGCGGCTGCGGGCTGTGCACCGTGGCTTCGTCAGCGCGCGAATCGCCGGA
>NZ_JBPJZE010000235.1:0-1183 GCF_051216695.1 Variovorax glucosi | reverse complement strand
GCGGCCACGCCGGTCGAGAGGTACACGCCGTCGATGATGGCCTTCTTGTTGATCGCCATGTTGATGGCCTTGCGCACGCGCACGTCGTCGAAGGGCTTCTTCGTCGTGTTGTACGAGAGGTAGCCGACGTTCAGGCCGGGCTGCTCCAGCAGTTGCACGTTCGGGTCCTTGCGGATCGCGTCGAGGTCGGCCGGGTTCGGGTACGGCATGACGTGGCACTCGCCCTTTTGCAGCTTGGCCCAGCGCACCGAGGCATCGGGCGTGATCGCGAACACGAGGTCGTCGATCTTCGCCTTGCCGCCCCAGTACTGCGGGAAGGCCTTGAAGCGGATGATCGCGTCCTTCTGGTACTGCACCAGGTAGAACGGACCGGTGCCGATCGGGTCCTGATCGACCTTCTCGGGCGTGCCGGCCTTCAGCATGGCAATGGCGTATTCCTTCGACTGGATGCCCGCGTACTGCATCGCCAGGTTCGCGAGGAACGGCGCCTCGGGCTGGTTGAGCACGATCTTCACGGTGTAGTCATCGATGCGGTCCACCGTCTTCAGCAGCTTGGGCATGCCCATGTCGTTGAAGTACGAGTGGTTCTGGCTCGTGACCTTGAAGAAGGGATCGCTCTCCTTCCACTGGCGCTCGAGCATGAAGATGAAGTCGTCGGCGTTGAAGTCGCGCGTGGGCTTGAAGCTCTTGCTCGTGGTGTGCCACTTCACGCCCTTGCGCAGGTGGAAGGTGTAGACCGTGCCGTCGGCGGAGATGTCCCACTTCTCGGCCAGGCCCGGCACGACCTTGGTGCCGCCGCGCTCGAACTCGACGATGGTGTTGTAGACCTGCGTGGTCACGTCGAACGAGGTGCCGGTGGTGTTCATCCCCGGATAGAAGTTCTCGGGGCTGCCTTCCGAGCAATACACCAGCGTCTTGGCAGACACCGCGCCACAGGCCAGGGTAAGGGCCGCAAGCGCTGTCGGTGCCAGGAGCGCCAGGCTTCGTGAGCGGCGCGAAACGGTGGGCTGGGTCTTCATGTGGACTCCTTGAGACACGGTTGAAAAAGCGAACGTTAAGGGTTCGTCGCCATCGCGATGGCGGCGGGGGGAACATCGGCGTGCACGAGCGGCGCGCCGTCGAGAAACTTCTCGGAGAAGTGGCAGGCCACCAGCCGCTCGTCGAGCATGCGCAGCAGCGGCCG
>NZ_JBPJZE010000234.1:0-1185 GCF_051216695.1 Variovorax glucosi | reverse complement strand
CACCGCGCGATGCGGTCGAGGATGTCGGCTTTGCCTTCCCAGACAAAGAGGCCGAGTTCGTCGAAGTTGGAGGCGGGGGAATTCATCGGGGAGGAGCGTCAATACACCAGCATGGGCAGGGCCTTGCAGTCGAGCGACTTCAGGTTCACGTCGACCTGGCCGAGGTTGATGCCGAGTACGTTTGTCAGGAGAGGGGTGAGGACCGATGCGCCGATGGCGTCGAGCAGCGGCTTGAGCAGGCCGGCCAGGACCGACACCGCGTTGGAGATGGCGCCGCCGGCTCCACTGCTGTTGGCTGACAGCGAATCCTTGATCATGTTCTTGCAGCCTGCTTCGCTGCCGCCCAGTCCGAGCAGGCCGGTGCACGGATTCAGCACGCCGGTCAGGAGATCCAAAACGCCGTTCAGCAGGCCTGTCAGCAGACCGCTCTGGTTCGAATTCTGGCGAATGGTGTTGAGGGCACTGGCGTAGCGCTGGCCCCAGCAGCCCGTGGTGTTTGCCGTGCAGATGCTTGCGGTGTTGTTCCAGATCTGCGCGGTCAGGTTGTCCAGCTGGGCACTGGTGGGTGTGCCCGTCGGCGTCTGGCTGCCGAAGAGGAGATTGGTCAGCTGGGCCAGGAGGTCCGATACCAGTGTGCCCACCTGCAGGTTGTTGACTGGCGTCGTACCAGTCTCGCCTTACGCAAGAGTCAATTCGGAGTTGGGTCCGGGCAACACGCCTAGATCGAGGTGGTTGTTCACCCTGAGCAGCCCCAGCACGTTGATGAGCTCCATGTCCTTCAGCGTTGTCGGATAGCTGCAAACCGTGGATTTGGAAAACAGATCGCTCGTCGCAATCTGCCCCACCCATACGTTCGCGATCTTGCTGGTCACTTGGAACTTCGCGCGATCCTTGCCGGTGGTCGGCTGCTGGAGCGCAGGCGTGCACATATCGACCAGCGTGCCGATACCCGTCACCGCGTCGAGCACGATCGGGAGGTCGAGTTTCAGTAGCGGCGCAAGCAGAGAACCAAGCAGCCCGGCGTCGGTCGTCACGTGGATGAAGGTGCGAACTTGCGCGTTGTAGGCCTTGGCGCCGATGCCGCCGATGGCTATCGAAGGCGGCTCGATCACCGTCACCTTGGTGGTGACCTTCGCCAGCGACAGCAGGTTGATGTTGAGCCCCGCATCAACAGCATGCTGCGAG
>NZ_JBPJZE010000233.1:0-1185 GCF_051216695.1 Variovorax glucosi | reverse complement strand
ACCCTGGCCAACGGGTTGCGGATGAAGGTGGTGGCCGAGGGCATCGAGACCACGGCCCAGCTCGACTACCTGCGCAGCCACGGATGCGACGAGGCCCAGGGCTATTGGCTGTGCAAGCCCGTCCCTGCCGACGAGGCGCGCGATTTCATGGCGCGTCACCTGCGCAACCAATTTGCTCCATCGGTAGTGGTCTGACGGCCGAACCTTCGGGGCAATCTTCACCGGGCACGTTCGCTCGGACCTTCCAGCAACTCAACAGGAGCATTAATGACTCATTCCACTCAAGGCAAGACACTGGAGCAGACGATCACCGCGATCAATGCGCTCGACCTCACACCGATCAAGTTCAAGGCCTGCCGCAAGGAGGACGGCTACGGCTGGTCGGCAGCCTACGCGGATCAGATGGAGGTGGCCTACAAGCGCTACCTGATACTGCACGCCAAGCACCCCGACCTGACGCTCGCTCCAGAGCAGGACGTCGACCGTTTCTGGCACATGCACATCCTCGACACGAGAAAGTACGCAGCCGATTGCGAAACCACTTTCGGCTATTTCCTGCACCACTTTCCGTACCTCGGCCTGCGCGGCGAGGAAGACGCCCAGGCGCTGCAAGCGGCCTTCCTGGAGATGCAGCGTTTGACTGTCGAGGAATTCGGCGAGCCGACGCCCGCGCCCCGACACGAGCCGGCGAAGGATGTGGCCGCATGGTGCTCGCTTGAGGCGGGCAAGCTTGCAGCAGCATGGTGTTCGGCGGAGGTCGGCAAACCTTCGGCAGCATGGTGTTCGCTCGAGACGGGCAAGCCTTCAGCAGCGTGGTGTTCGCTCGAAGCAGGCAAACCCGCAGCAGCATGGTGTTCGCTCGAAGCAGGCAAACCTTCGGCAGCGTGGTGTTCGCTGGAGGCGGGCACCGCGGCCGCTACTGCCTCCGCGGCAGAGCACTCGGTGAAGGCCGGCGCGCCCGGGCATCACTAGCCAGCCGCCACCCCGAAGCCCGTGTCGAAAGTGCCCTTCACATCAAGCGGCTGCTTGATGAGCCCGACCTGCCGGTAGAAGTCCGCAGTGCCCTGCTGATCCGCGATGACCTGCGCGTCGATGGGCACCCACTTCTGCTGGCGGCGTTCGAACTGCAGCTTCGCCGCCTCGGGCGGAATGCCGATGATGCGCGCCAGCGCGGCCGAGTAGGCG
>NZ_JBPJZE010000232.1:0-1186 GCF_051216695.1 Variovorax glucosi | reverse complement strand
TGCGCTAGAGTGCGAACCACGCCAGGAAGATGAAGAAAGCAAGCCAGGACAGACGCACGAAGGTCTTCCAGCGGCGCGTGGCCTTCTGTTCGTTCAACGAAGCGAAGGCGAGCTTTTCGAGGGTGGCGCGCTCCCAACCGGGGCGCTGTGTGGGATCTTTGGCCATGTTCGTGGGAGGGGCCGGCTCAAATGGTTCGAACCCGGCGGGTTCCGTTCGGTTCGGGTCGGTCATGTCAGAAGGTCAGGGGGTGGAGGTTCCAGCCAGTATGCCAGTGCACTACGCCGTCATGCTCGCTCAAGGCGATCTTCACGAGGCCGCCGCGGCACGGCCCGCCCGCGCATTCGCCGGTGTCGGGCTTGTAGACCGCACCGTGCGTCGCGCACAGGAGCCACTGGCCGGTGTCGTCGAAGAAGCGGTCGGGCTGGAAGTCGAGTTCCATCGCAACGTGGCTGCACCGGTTGAGAAACGCATGCGGCTGCCCCTCGAAACGCACCGCAAAGGCGCGACACGTTTCTCCGCCGTAGATCACGTCGAAGGGCACGGCCAGGCCACCTTCGACCAAGTCCGCGGCGTTGCACAGCGGGATGCGTTCTTCGTCGCTCATGGCGGGATTTTTCTCAGGCGTTGCCGAGGAGCCACGCCTCGAGGTCGGCCACCGAATGCGCGATGTGCAACGGCTTGAATTCATCGAAGCTGGCGAATTCGTGTGCGCCGTAGCTCACGCCCACGTTGGCGCAGCCGGCGTTCTGGGCGAGTTGCAGGTCGTGCGTGGTGTCGCCAATCATCAGGGTACGTTCCGGCGGCACGTCGAGTTCTTCAATCAGTTCTAGGAGCATGCGCGGATGCGGCTTGCCGAAGGTTTCGTCGGCGGTGCGCGAGGCGTCGAAGCGATCGCGCAGCGCGACCGACTTGAGCGCTTCGTTGAGGCCGCCGCGCGACTTGCCGGTGGCCACGGCCAGCTTATGGCCGCGTGCGCGCAGCGCATCGAGCATCTGCAGCACGCCATCGAACAGCACGAGGTCGTCCTGGTGCTGAAGATAGTGGTAGCGGTAACGGGCGCCGAGCTCTGGGTATTTTTCTTTCGGCACGTCGGGCGCCGCGCGCGCCAGCGCTTCGGCCAGGCCGAGGCCGATGACCCAGGCGGCGTCGTTCTCGCTCGGCTTGGCGCCGCCAACGTCGATCACC
>NZ_JBPJZE010000231.1:0-1190 GCF_051216695.1 Variovorax glucosi | reverse complement strand
TCTCGCGGAAGTAACCGAGGCCTTCGTTGAGCCGTTCGTCGGAGCGCCACCAGGCATCGATGGCGGGCGTGGTGCACCAGCGTGCGTAGGCTGCGGCGTCGCTCCAGTAGGCGATTGCGATCATGTTGTCGAAGCCGTCGGCATCGACGTAGTGCGTCAGGTCGTGGTGGCCCGGGCCATCGGGCAGGGCGAAGTCGCGCGCGATCTTCATCAGCGCGGCACAGGCGCGGCCCTGCATTTCGGCGCCGCGCGATTGCACGCCGAAGTAGCCCATCACGACCTGCGTCACCGACGTGGCGGCGCGGGCCGCCCACACGGGGTAGGGCGGCGTGTAGTCGTCTTCCACGCGGCGATGCCGCGTGCGAGGGCACTTCAGGTGCTCGGCAATGGCTGATTCCATGGCATGCCTCCGTGGGTTCAGGCCGCGACCGGCTCGGGCACGCTGCTTTCAGGCTCTGGCGAGTGCTGCACCACCACGGGTTCGCGGCGCGTCTTGTTGAGCAGTAGCTGGGTGACATCGGGCCGCGAGTAGTGGCCGCTGGGGTCGGCAGCCGCCTTGGCGAGCGAGATCATGCCGAGGTCGATGTCGGCGATGACCAGGCCTTCTTCGTCTTCCGCCAGCGGCGTGCCCAGTGGCGAGCCGTCGGGCGCGTAGATGCGCGCAAAGCCGCCGCCGGTGCGCAGCATCTGCTGCTTGCCCGCGTCGGTGCACATCAGCTCGCTCATGGCCTTCGACACGGTGGCGCAGGGCGCGACCACGAAGCACTGGCCCTCGGCCGCATACACCTGGCTCGCGGCGTTGTTGACCTCGGGACCCAGCGCATAGGCCGCGCCGCGGTACAGCGAGAAGCTCGGCCATGCGCCGCAGTGGATCTGCTCGTTCTGCGAATACATCGCGTACTTGCTCAACGGCTGCAAGTGCTCCCAGCACGAGAGCGAGCCGATGTTGCCCAGCGCCGTCTCGACCACGGCAAGGTCCGAGCCGTCGCCTTCGCCGAAAACCGTGCGCTCGACGTGCGTGGGCTTGAGCTTGCGGCGCGTCTGCACGGTGTTGCCCTGGTCGTCGATGAGCGCCTGCGCAAGTTTGAGCCTTCCCGTACGACCATAGATGGGCGAGAGTTCTTGGCTGACCCGAGTGAGAAGCGCGACTACGACGCCGCCATGGCCACCTTCCGCAAAGGTGAGTTCGC
>NZ_JBPJZE010000230.1:0-1190 GCF_051216695.1 Variovorax glucosi | reverse complement strand
GATCGAGAGGATGTCGTCCGAGCCGCCACTGGCCGTCTGGAAGCCGGCGCGGCCCGCGGCCAGCACCTGGCTGTCGAACTGGTCGGGCGCCACGCCGTGGCGGATGGCCTGCAACAGCGCGGTACCGCACTGCCAGTACCACGCGGCCGAGCCTTCGAGCACCGACGGGCGGTAGTTCTGCGCGGCCACCTGCAGCGTGATGCACACGGGGTAGTAGCGGCCCACGCGGTCGCAGCTCGGCGCGATGCAGCCGAACTGCACGGCGTCCACGCCCTGCGTGGCGGGAATCGCGAAGTTCCACACCGGCGCCACGGCGTAGTGCCGCGTCATCGCATCGGGCCAGCGTTTGAAGCTGCCCAGGCCGTTCTGCATCCAGCGGTCCCACCAGGCCTGCAGCTCGCGCGGCATGCGGCGATAGAGAAAGTCGCCGGCGGCGGGCAGCTTGCCGTACCAGCCGATCTGTTCGTCGACGGGCACCCAGGCTTGGGGAGGAATGCTGCTGTTCATTTCAGGATTTCCCCGGGCAGGAGAAGCCGTTCTTCTGCGGCAGGCGCAGCGGGTTGTAGACGCTGTTGGCCGTCACCGCGAGCACCACCTTCTTGCCCTGCAGGTCGAAGCTCGCGTTGAACGATTCGGGCGAGCTGCCCGCGGAGATCGAGGCCTTGTCGAACAGCCGGTGCAGCGCCCACGGCCCTTCAGTCACGATGCCGCCGGCCGGCGTGCCGTTGGCCGTGGTCACCTGCAGGCGCACCTGGTTGCTGTTGCGCGGGCCGGGCCACTTGATGGTGCTGGGCGCCTGCGGGCCGTGCGCGTAGCGCACCGTCTGGCCGTCGACGTCGAGCGTGAACTGCGTGAGCGCCGCGTCCATGTCCTCCGGCCGGATGTCGATGGTGAATGAAGGCGTGCGCCCGCCCGCCATGCCAGAGAAGAACACGTCGCGGATGGCCTGCGCCTTCTGGAACGAATCGAGGTATGCCGAACGCCCCGCCGCGCTGCCGTCCACGCCGCGCTTGAAGGCCCACGGATTGACCGAGGTGTCGACCTGCGTGACGAGGTTCTTCTGGAAGAAGTCGTCCATCATCCCGCCCGGCGCGAACAGCTGCGCGAAGTCGCCCGAGGCCACGTCGCGGTTCGATCCGCGCGTGAACGGATAGCGCCCCGCAATCGCCTGGTTGCAGAACGAGCCTATG
>NZ_JBPJZE010000022.1:965-1891 GCF_051216695.1 Variovorax glucosi | reverse complement strand
TGATGGGCGTGCACCTGGTGAGCGAGGCCGAGCGCCTGGCCTATGCCGACCGTGACAAGTACGTGGCTGACACCGACTTCGTGCCACTGCCGGGCGGCTCAGTCGACACGATGATCAACAAGCCCTACCTGCAAAGCCGCGCCAGCCTCATCAGCCTGACGAAGAGCATGTGCATCGCCCAGGCCGGCAATCTGGGCGCAGTGCCGCTGGGCATCGACAAGACCGAGGAGCACGGCACCACGCACTTCACCATCGTCGACAAGCAGGGCAACGTGGTCTCGATGACCACCACGGTGGAAAGCACGCTGGGCTCGTTCCACATGACGCAGGGCTTCATGCTGAACAACCAGCTCACCGACTTCTCGGCCAACCCGAACGACACAGTCGATCCGAGCATCAAGGTGGCCAACCGCGTCGCCCCGGGCAAGCGCCCACGCAGCACGATGGCGCCGACGCTGGTGTTCAGAAAGAACACCGACGGCAGCATGGGCGACTTCGTGATGGGCACCGGCTCGCCCGGCGGCGGCACCATCATCCAATACGTGGTGAAGACGCTGGTCGGTGCGCTCGACTGGGGTCTGGATGCGCAACAAGCCACGTCGCTGGTCGACTTCGGCGCCAACAACACCGCTATCAGCGCGGCCAACCCGAACAGCGCCACCAACGTGGGCGGCGAGCATCCCAACGTGGACATCACCAACAACGGCAACAACGACACGCTGATCGCGGGGCTGCGCGCCCTGGGTCACACGGTGAACTTCGGCGCGCAGTCGAGCGGCACCAGCACCATCATCCGTGCCAACGTGGGTGGCAAGCCGACGCTGACCGGCGGCGCCGACCCGCGGCGCGAAGGCATCGTGCTGGGCGATACCTTCACGCCCTGAGGGCAGAAGCAGGAGCGGCCGCGGGGCCGATGAACGCGAGGA
>NZ_JBPJZE010000022.1:0-955 GCF_051216695.1 Variovorax glucosi | reverse complement strand
AGGATGCGCCGGCTCACGTCGACGCCCTCCTCGTGCAGCACCCAGTGCCCCTCGCCCTCGATGCGCTGCAGCTCGCCCTGATCGCACAGGTCGATGCTGGGCTGGGCCATCTCGATGCCGAGCGCCTGGTCTTGCACGCCCCAGAGCAGCAGCGTGGGCACCGGGATGCGCGCATCGGCGCGGATGCTCGACCGGTTGCGCATCAGCGCGCGATACCAGTTCAGCATGCCGGTCAGCGCGCCCGGCCGGCCCCAGGCCTCGCGGTACAGCGCAAGCTCCGCATCGGTAAACGCACCGGCCCGGCTGCCCTGCGTCAGCACCCGGACCAGCCCGCGAAAGCCGTGGCGGCTCAGCAGGCGTTCGGGCAGGCGCGGAATGCGGAAGAAATGCATGTACCAGCTGCGCAACCGCTGCCGTCCGCGCGACATGTGCTGGAGCATCACCGCCAGATGCGGCGAGTTCACGATGACCAGCCGCTCCACCAGCGCCGGGTTGCGCGCCGCCACGCGCCAGCTCACGGCGCCTCCCCAGTCGTGGCCGAGCAGCGTCACCGCCTCCCGGCCCGTGCTGCGGATCAGTGCGCAGACATCGTCCGCCAGCGTTTCGAGGCCGTAGGCATCAACGCCCTCGGGCTTGTCGCTCTCGCCGTAGCCGCGCTGGTCGGGCACCCACACGCGATAGCCGGCAGCCGCCAGCGCGTCGATCTGGCTCGCCCAGCCGCGCCAGAACTCCGGAAAGCCGTGCAGCAGCAAGGCCACCGGCCCGTCGACAGGGCCGGCCTGCACCACGTGGAAGCGGATGCCGTTGGCCTGGACGAAATGGTGTTCGTAAGCGTCGCTCATCGGCGCGCGCTTACTTGGCCAACTCCGACACCAGCCGGTAGAGGAACTCGCGGCCGTCGTACAGCCGCTGGATCTCGATGCGCTCGTCGAGCCCGTGCGCCCGCGCATCGGCC
>NZ_JBPJZE010000229.1:0-1192 GCF_051216695.1 Variovorax glucosi | reverse complement strand
CTGGCCGCGCCGCTGCGATCTGCTGCTGCACAGCGGGGCACGGCCGGCCTTTGCCGGGGGCTATACGGCCACCCGGGCTCTCGCGCAAGATACGTTGGGCAGTGACGGGAAGCGTGTGCCATGGGCCGCCCTTGCCGGCCAGCCCGTGACCGCAATGGCGGCCATCGCGCGGCCCGAGGCCTTCTTCGACATGCTCCGCGCGCGCGGCCTGACGCTCGCCTCCGCCCCCGTGCGCAGCGAGACGGACAAATCCTGGCGCGCCAAGCCACAAGCCACCACAGACGAACGCCTGCCCGCCGTGTTCGCGATCGGCCGCTGAGGATGGTGGGCGTTACCGCAGCCACGCGCTGGGCATCGCGCGCGCAATTCTTCGCCGCCGGCTTCATCTTCGCGACCTGGGGCGTGCATGTGCCCACGGTCAAGGCGCACTACGGCATCGACGAAGCGCAGCTCGGGCTGGCGATGCTCGCGGCCGGCGCCGGCGCGATGTTCGGTCTGACCAGCGCGGGCCGCTGGATCGGCCGACACGGCCCGCGCCGCGTGGCCGGCATTTGCGGCTGCATCTACGCGCTGCTGCTGGCCGGCCTGATCGCGATGCCCGGCTATGCCGCGCTGCTGGTTCTGCTGGCGGCTTTCGGCCTCGTGACCAGCGTGTTCGACGTGTCGATCAACACCGAGGCGGCCCAACTCGAACTGCACGGCGACACGCCCCTGATGAGCGGCATGCACGGCATGTTCAGCCTGGGCGGAATGGCCGGTGCCGCGAGCGGCAGCGCCGCGCTGGCGGCAGGGCTTGGCGCGCAGGCGCACCTGCTGCTGGTCGCGGCCGCGATGGTGCTGCTCGTCGCCGTGGCCTCGACACGCATGCTGCCCAGGCCCGCTACCAGCGGTGCCACCGAGGCCGACCACGGCTTCCTGCTGCCCCGCGGCACGCTCGCGGTGCTGGGCGTGCTGGCCGCGCTGGGCCTGATCGCCGAAGGCGCGATCTACGACTGGAGCGTGCTCTATATGCAGCAGGAAATCGGCAGCCCTCAGCAACAGGCCGCCCTGGCCTATGCAAGCTTCTCAGCCGCGATGGCAGCGGCGCGCTTCGGCGGCGACGCGCTGCGCGCCCGCTTCTCGCCGAGCACGCTGCTGCTCGGCAGCGGCCTGCTGGCCGCGGCGTCCATGGCGCTGGTGCTCATCACCGACC
>NZ_JBPJZE010000228.1:0-1192 GCF_051216695.1 Variovorax glucosi | reverse complement strand
TGGCGCTCGACGCTGCCGCCGAAGACTTCGGCGTGGTGCTGATGCACCTGCGGCTGGGCAGCGCCTGGCTGGACAACGGGCGGCTGGTGCGGCTGTCGCAGCGCAGCGTGCCCTCGCCCAACGCCTACTTCCTGTGCTGGCGGCCCGGCGCCATGGAGCGCTGGGAGTGCGCGACCTTCGTCGAGTGGCTGCGCGAGGCTCTGCGCGAGTGAGGCGACCGATCTGAATTTTTTTCAGACGGGAGTCCGGCTTTTTTCAGATGGCGCGCCGGAGCGCCTGCCGATAATGGCCGGTTCGCCTTCGTCAACCCACAAGAACCAGCCAGGAGACAGCCCGTGTCCGACCTTTCCAAGATCACCAGCATCGAAGACCTGCGGGTGATCGCCAAGCGGCGTGTGCCGAAGATGTTCTACGACTACGCCGACTCCGGCGCCTGGACCGAGGGCACCTACCGCTCCAACGAGAGCGACTTCCAGAAGATCAAGCTGCGCCAGCGCGTGGCCGTGAACATGGAAGGCCGCTCCACCCGCACCACCATGGTCGGCCAGGACACCGCCATGCCCGTGGCCATTGCGCCCACCGGCCTTACCGGCATGCAGCATGCCGACGGCGAGATCCTCGGCGCCCGTGCGGCCAAGGCCTTCGGCATTCCGTTCACGCTCTCGACCATGAGCATCTGCTCGCTCGAAGACATTGCCGAGGGCACCGACCGGCACCCCTTCTGGTTCCAGCTCTACGTGATGAAGGACCGCGATTTCATCGAACGCCTGATCGAGCGCGCCAAGGCCGCTAACGTCACGGCCCTGCAGCTCACGCTCGACCTGCAGATCCTCGGGCAGCGCCACAAGGACATCAAGAACGGCCTCACGGCTCCGCCCAAGCCCACCATCAAGAACCTGATCGACCTCGCGACCAAGCCGCGCTGGTGCATGGGCATGCTGGGCACCAAGCGCCGCACCTTCTGCAACATCGCGGTCCATGCCAAGGGCTTGAAAGACCTGTCGTCGCTGTCTTCGTGGACCGCCGAGCAGTTCGACCCCGCGCTGAGCTGGGCCGACGTGGAGTGGATCAAGAAGCTCTGGGGCGGCAAGCTCATCCTCAAGGGCATCATGGACGTGGAAGACGCGCGCCTTGCAGCTTCGAGCGGCGCCGATGCGCTCATCGTGTCGAACCACGGCGGCCGGCAGCTCGA
>NZ_JBPJZE010000227.1:0-1195 GCF_051216695.1 Variovorax glucosi | reverse complement strand
GGTGACGGAAGGGGAGAAGCGCACGATCACGGGCGGGGCGACGGAGACGATCAGCGGGGGTGAGACGCGGGTGGTGAACGGCGGCATTGATGAAACCGTCAACGGCAGCGTTTCATTGACCGTGAACGGCACCGTGGTGCGCCTGGTGACCGGCGCCGACATCCGCATCGTCGGCGGTGGGCGCATCGAGATCATCAACGCCATCGACACCAAGCTCGTGATCGGTCCCGACACCACGGTGGTCACCGGCCCGAAGACGGTGGGCGCGCCGACCATCGTGCACAACGCCACCAACTACACGCTCAACAACAAGCACTACACGCTCAATGCGGACGTGATTGTCTACAACACGCCGCGCCAGACGGTGACCACCGACGATCACGGTCACTGGCGCTGGACCAATTTCGCCGCGACATGGGGCAAGGCGAACCTCTGGACGCCCCTCGCCTTCGATTTCTACGCCGCGAAGGTGATGGTGACCGCATCGACCTTCACCTCGATCAACGGCGTGTTCATCAATCTCGCGCTGCTGAACGACAACGAGAACCGGATCAAGAAGAATGTGGCGATCGGCGATCTGGGGATCGTGGTCTCGAAGCTCGTGAAGTTCAAGTTCAAGGAGGCGAGGGGCGCGTTCTTCCTCAGGGCTCCTTGAGCCAGAAAAAAACAACAGGAGACTTGCTTCATGCACAGAGTTGTAAAGGCGCACACACCGCTGGAAGAGAGCCAGCTGCTGTTCCGTTCGATGCGCGGCACGGAGGGTTTGTCGCAGCTGTTCGAGTTCGAGGTCGATCTGCTGAGCCCGAGTGCTTCGATCGACCTGAAGTCGGTGCTGGGCAAGCCGCTGACGCTGGAGATCCAGACGGCGGGCAGCGAGCCGAGGTACCTGAACGGCCAGGTGGTGCGCTTCTCGATGATCGGGCGCGAAGGCGACACCGAACGCCATACCGTGTACCGGGCCACCGTGCGGCCGTGGCTGTGGTACCTCACGCGCTCGAGCGACAACAAGATCTTCCAGAACAAGAGCGTGGTGGAGATCCTGGAAGAGGTGTTCGGCGACTACGGCTTCGCATTCGAGAAGCAGCTCAGCGGCAGCTACCGGCAGTGGGAGTACTGCGTGCAGTACAACGAAAGCGACTTCGCCTTCGTGAGCCGGCTGATGGAACTCGAAGGCATCTACTACTGGTTCAGGCAC
>NZ_JBPJZE010000226.1:0-1196 GCF_051216695.1 Variovorax glucosi | reverse complement strand
GATACCGGACTGTCGTAAGGCACCCGAAGCGAGTCCAGGTACGGAACATAATCCGGAGCCCCAGGAGTAGCGCCCCAAAGAAGATTGAGTCCCCCCTCAGCCACTCCAACAACAAGATTCCCTGGAATCTTGGGAATATCCTGGGCAAACGTTGCCAAGTCTCGCTGGAATGGTGTTAGCTGTTGCCCCGGCAGGCTTCCAAACTCTATTCCTTGTGCAGCAAAGCTAGAAGGACCGCCCCTGACATCGATTCCGCCCGCCTGGACCTGTTCAACCGTCATGCCTCGCATCGCCGGCGATGACCGCTCGGCAACACTCCACTGAGCCGGTGGCGCAACAGGCATCGGAATCGCGGGACTCTTCTCAAACACGCCTGCTACAAACGCGATGTCGTCGGCGCGAGCTTGCAGGCTCTGGCGCCCCTCATTGCCATAGTTTTCGTTGCGATAGGTTGCCGCCTGCGCTGCTTGTTCCTGCGCCCTCCGCAACAATTCCGCCCTACCGCTCGACTCCTTGGCAATGTATGAGCCTCCTAGCCTTGCATCTGCGCTGGTCAAGCTGTTTGGATCGATCGTAAAAGTCTGCCCGGGCTGCACGATGGGCGTACCCTTGGCATCGAAGCTCGTGAGCTGCCCGGTACGAACAAGTTGTCCCTAGCCCGCCCGTTGATCAATGTCCGCACCCCTCAGAGCAGATAGCACACCACCGTTTTCACCCACGGTCACCGTAACCCGCCCGAGCGCATCAATGGGGAGGCCGTTGCCAGTTGTGGGTAAACCGCCAGTGGGAATGCCTTGGTAGCCGTATGCCCCACCCACTGGACCAGCGTAGGGCGTGTCACCGCTCCATTCGTTGTCGTTTCGGCCCGGCGCAATTTCCATATCCATCGGCGGCAACTGCCCAATACTCTGCGTTGCGCCGGCGCTTCCATTGACTGAGGAAGAACTCTGCTCCATGGCCCCCGCGAGGCTCTCACCCAACGCATTGCCAAAGGCATCAGTCACTACTTGAGCAGCGCTGTACTTGCCCCCTCTTAGTGCGGCGGTGGTCAACCCAGCAGCGAATCCGGAGACCGTGCCGCGCGCCAGCCGACCGCCAAACTCTCCCCATTCGCTGAATGCCGGCGGCTGCGCCGGATCTGGCAACCCGGATGCAAGCGTTCCTCCGCCCAGCGCTTGACCAACGCCCCAACCGAC
>NZ_JBPJZE010000225.1:0-1197 GCF_051216695.1 Variovorax glucosi | reverse complement strand
CCCGCACCGCGCCGCGGATGGCGCCGCCGGTGTCCTGCGCAATCGTCAGGCGCTGCATCGGCGCGCCGCTGCCGGGTGTGCGCGTCGACACGAACACCGGGTAGCCGAGCGGCGTGCTGCGCGGATCGACGGCAATCGAGCGCCCCGCCGACAGCGGCACGCCGAAGGCGCCCACCGGTCCGCCCACGGGCGAAGTCGATTCCTTGAAGAACACATAGCTCGGGTCCTTGATGCCCGAGCCGGCCACCGCGCCGGCCGCGCGCCGCCCCGGCACCACGACCGGGCCGCTGGCAACGGGCCGCGCGAGCGTGAAGCCGCGCGTGCGGATGGTGCCGCTGTCGACCGCGCCGACGTCGTCGTCATCGCAGTCGTCAAGCTGCAGCTCGATGGACGAGCCGAGCACCTTCACCGGGCTGCGCGGCTTGCCGTTGGCGGCCTGCGCCAGCGTCGGGCGGAAGGGCTGGCCGTTCTGCTCGGCGTAGGCGACGCGAACGATGTCGCCGTTGGCCAGCTTGATGCGCCCCGAGCCCTGGATCTGCATTTCGTACAGCGCGGTGGCGCTGCTCACGAAGGCCAGCACCTTGGCGTTGGGCGCACCCTTGGTTTCGATTTCTTCGCGCGTGTAGTACGGCAGCAGTTGCTTGCCCTCGACCCGCAGGCGCACCTTGCGGTCGAGCGTGTCGCGCGAGATGCCCGAGAGGTCGAGCGCAAAGAGGCCCGGCGCGCCCATGTCGCGCGTGCTCAGGCCGGTCTGCACCACCACGTTGCGCCCTTCCACGCGGGCCGCCACCGTGCCGTTGCCGGCGGGCAGCTTGCGCGCGTCGGCGAACAGCATGTCGTCGGGCTGGCCGTACACGGGGTAGATGAAGGGCGCGCCATACTGACGGGCGCCCGCGATCTCGGGCTCGAAGTAGCCGGTGACCACGCCGTCGGGCTTGCGGTCGTCGTCGCGAATCTGATAGGCCGAGAACTCGCCCTCGAAGAAGCCGCGGATGGCGTTGCTGTTCTTGCCGTCGACCTTCAGCGCGCGGTCGCACACCTCTTTCCATTCGGCGCCGCGCCCGGTCAGCACCTTGCAGCTGCCGAGGAAGGCGGGCCAGCTTTCGGAGAAGTCGTCGCGCGCCCAGCCCGGCACCGAGTCGAAGCCCACCGAGGTGTAGGTGGCGAGCTGGGTCGAGAAAGTGCGCGCCTGGCCGG
>NZ_JBPJZE010000224.1:0-1197 GCF_051216695.1 Variovorax glucosi | reverse complement strand
GGCCGAGACCGCCTCTCCGATTTCGTCGAGCACCGGTGCTTCCGCCGGAATCGAAGCTCCGCTGCCGCCGTGCGTGAAGACGCCGTGCTCGTGAATCGCATACGCATCGAGGCTGCGCGCAGCAAGCCCCGCGCGACACGCCTGGCGCTGCAGCTTGCCGCTCGAAGTCTTGGGCAGCGCGCCCGGGTTGAGCAGCACCACGGCGGCAGGCGCCTCGCCGAACACTTCGCTGACCGCCGCGCCCAGCGCATCGACCAGCAGGTGCGGCGGCACGAGCTTCTGCATGCTGCGCGAAACCTCCGCTGCCACGCCGATGCCTTCGCCATCCGGCCCAGACACTGCGAAGGCAGCGACTCGCCCCTTGCGCACGGCCTCGATCTCGGCCTCGACCGTGCGCTCGATGTCCTGCGGGTAGATGTTGTGGCCGCGCACGATGATCAGGTCCTTGATGCGACCCGTCACGTAGAGCTGCCCGTCGTGCATGAAGCCGAGATCGCCGGTGCGCAACCAGCGCTGCCCTTCGTGCATGGCGAAGGTCTCGCGGGTTTCGCGCTCCTTGCCCCAGTAGCCGGCGCAGATGCTCGGGCCGCTGGCCCAGATTTCGCCGACGCGGCCGACGTCGAGCGCAGCCAGTGAATCGGGGTCGGTGATGCGCACGTCGTGGCCGTCCGGCGCTGCGCCGCAGCCGACCAGCATCGCGCCCTGCGTGCCTTCCACGCCCTCGCCCCTGGCAAGTGCATCGGCGGAGAAGGTGCGCGCGACCAGCCCGGCGCCGCGCTGTCCACCGGTGACGAACAGGGTCGCTTCCGCGAGGCCGTAGCAGGCATACACGGCGTCGGGGCCAAAGCCCGCGGGCGCGAATCGCTCGATGAATTCGGTTTCGGTGTCGGCGCGCACGGGCTCGGCGCCGGTGTAGGCGACACGCCATGTCGAAAGGTCCAGCCCCGCCAGCCGCGCGCCCTTCACACGATCGAGGCAGAGACGGTAGGCAAAGTCGGGGCCACCGCTGAGGGTGGCGCGGTGGCGCGAGATCAGTTCGAGCCAGCGCACAGGGCTTTCGAGAAAGTAGCGCGGCGAGGTCAGCACCAGCGGAATGCCGCTGTAGAGCGGCTGCATGAGGCCACCGATCAGGCCCATGTCGTGATAGAGCGGCGCCCACGACACGAACTTGTCGTCCGGCCCGATGCCCATGCCGTC
>NZ_JBPJZE010000223.1:0-1199 GCF_051216695.1 Variovorax glucosi | reverse complement strand
GCCAGACCAAGTCGTTCGACGACGCCACCAAGGCCGCAGCAGCTCTGACCAAGCTGGTGGCCGAGAAGTCCGGCAAGGGCTATGCCGAAGTGGGCGTGGCCGCCGGTGCGGCTATCGGAAAGACCGAGGCGAAGCCGAAGGCGGAGAAGGCCAAGACGGCGGAGCCAGCAGAGAAGGCACGCACACCGACGGCCGTCCCCGTCAGCACCACCGCCGCCGATGCAGCCCCCGCCGAAGGCATCGACAGCCAGGCCGACCGCGTGTTCGAAACCGTGCGCGCGCAGATCGAAGCCGGCACGTTGACCTCCAGCGACACGCTATCGGCCGGCACGCTCAAGCGCCAGCACGGCGTGAGCGAGCAAGGCGCGGCGCTCGCCTTCAAGCGGCTCAAGAACGAGGGCCTGCTGTCAGGCTGGGGCACCAGCTGCACGCCGGCCAAGGACGCCCAGGCCATTGCGAAGGCACTGGGCGCCGCGGGGCCGTCCGCATCGCACACCGCCTTCCCCGTGACCAGTGCCGACCTGCCCGCGAGCGCCGACACGCCCCCCTGGCTCGCCGCCGGCACGCCCATACGGCTCTCGCCCGACATGCAGCGCGAGACCTTCCCTTCGCGCCGTTTTCCGCCGAAGCCCTTCGAAGAAGTGGTGAGCGTGGCCGCGGCCTGGCTGCCGGTGCGCCGCAAGCTCGAGCTCAACGTCAACATGACCGGCACCGATGCGGCCCTGCAGGCGGCCACGCAACGCATGATCGACCGCAGCACGCAGCCCAACCCCACGGCCGATGTTGAGGCCGACACCGTGCTGCTGGCGCTCGCGCTGGGCACCGGCGGCCACTACAACGTGAACGAGACGGGCACCGTGCTGGTGAACTACCTCGTCAAGCAATACGGATTGCCGGACACCATCGACATGGCGCTGGCCGCGCAGCAGATCGAAGTGCAGACCGCCTACGACCGCGCGACGAAGAAGCACCAGAGCAGTTTCAGCGCCACCGTCACCCGCCAGACAGGCAGCAGCTACTACGGCCCGCTGGGCGAAGGCGAGCAGGCGCTGCGCGCGCACCTGGCGCTGGCCGCCCCCGAGGTCTGGCAGGACTGCCGCGACCGCATCGAAGCCGGACTGCCCAGGGTGCACCCGAGCCGCCAGCCCGCGCTGGCGATGCTGCTGCCCGATGCGCCCGAAATCTCGAACACGCTCGTG
>NZ_JBPJZE010000222.1:0-1199 GCF_051216695.1 Variovorax glucosi | reverse complement strand
CAGATCGAGCAGCACGCTAGGGTGGTGATCACGCCTGATGTACTTGGCCTTGATGATCGCGGTGGCATCATCCAGGCCATTGAGGAAGCCATCAGAAAGCTCTTGGCAGAACCTGATGGCGAATATGTCGATGACCTCGATCGCCTTCTTCGGGCTATGGGGCAAAAGGTCCAGAATCCAGTGAATACCTTCCCAAGCACTCTTGCCCGTAATCAGGCGCCGAAGGTATTCGGATTCACCAAGCAGCGAAGCGCCGCCTTCTGCAAGCAGGAACTTGAAATTCCGATAGTCGAAGCCGTATGTTCCGGAGCCGAGGAGCAACGAGCGGAGCAAATGCCGGCATTCGACCTCCGACACGACGTCAACGTTTAGCAAGAATTCTCGTAGCAACTCGTCCGTCGGAAAGCAACAGACCTGGGTTCGGATCGTGCGGTCCTCTTCGGGCGTCAGCACGATCTTTAGCCATTCATCAAGACTGAGTTTTGTGTGATCGATAACGGGTCGTGGATCTGTCCGTGTTTCCCGTTGGTCGGTGTCAGCCATGACGAATGGCGACGGTCTTCAGGGTGGTGAAGCCGTACAGCGCCTCGAAGCCTTTTTCACGACCGTAGCCCGAGGACTTCACGCCACCGAAGGGCAGCTCGACACCGCCGCCAGCACCGTAGTTGTTGATGAACACCTGGCCGCTGCGCACGCGCTTGGCCATGCGGAACTGGCGCGAGCCGTCGGCGGTCCACACGCCCGCCACCAGGCCGAACTGCGTGGCATTGGCGAGCGCGACCGCTTCGTCTTCGTCGGTGAAGGACATCGCGGCCAGCACCGGGCCGAACACTTCTTCCTGTGCCAGGCGATGCCCGACCGGCACGTCGCGCAGCAGGGTGGGCGCCTGGTAGAAGCCGGTCTCGGGCGCTTCCTCGACCACGATGCCCTGCGCCACCATCGGGATGCCGGCATGCTGTGCGTCGCTCAAAAAGTCCCACACGCGCTGCTGCTGCGTCTGGCGAATCAGCGGGCCCACATCGAGGTCCATGGCCGCGGGGCCGACGCGCAGGGCCTCGAAGGCATGGCCCAGGCGTTCGAGCAGCGGCTCGTAGATGCCGCGCTGGATCAGCACCCGCGAGCCGGCCGAGCAGGTCTGGCCGGCGTTCTGCACGATCGCGTTGATGACAACGGGAATGGCCGCGTCGAGGTCGGCGTCC
>NZ_JBPJZE010000221.1:0-1200 GCF_051216695.1 Variovorax glucosi | reverse complement strand
CGACACCGCGGTCGACGCCACGCGCATTGGCGCCTTCGCCTTCCTCGAAAAGCCCATCAGCATGCAGAAGCTGCTCAAGGCAGTGGAGCAGGGCCTGGCACGCGAGAGCGCACGCCGCGCCGCGGCAGGCGTGGTGCCCGCGCCGGTTTCCGGCAACCAGGCGGCCGCCATCACCACGACCGGCGACAGTCTGTTGATGGCCTCGCTGGCTTCCGTGCCCGTGGTCGACGCCGGCCCGCAATCGACGCAGAGCTTCGACCTCGACCGCCCGCTGCGCGACGCGCGCGACGGTTTCGAGAAGGCGTACTTCGAGTTTCACTTGGCGATGGAGAACGGTTCGATGACCCGCGTCGCCGAGAAAACCGGTCTCGAACGCACCCATCTGTACCGCAAGCTCAAACAACTTGGGGTCGATCTTTCAAGAGGGCGCAGAAGCGCTGTATAATTTGAGGCTGCACACAATGGCCCGGTAGCTCAGTTGGTAGAGCAGCGGATTGAAAATCCGCGTGTCGGTGGTTCGATTCCGCCCCAGGCCACCACTCTTCTAAGCCCTTGATTCTTAACGGAATCAGGGGCTTTTCAATTGGTAGCGCTTCAATCCTGGGCGTCGCTTCGCTCGCACGGCTCAACCTGCTCATCGAGATAAAGGCAGTCGCAGCCGAGAGGTAGGCGGATGCTTGCGCCTTCAGCGCATCACTTGCGCGGGTACGAGCCCAGCACCCGGATGTCGCTGTGCGCGCCCAGGAACTCCGCCAGCTTGCCCTGCCTGGCATGGCCGGTCACCTCGACGAGGTAGCGGTGCGTGTCCAGGGTCTTCTTGCTCGGCCGTTCGTAGATCGTCAGGATCTGCACGCCAGACTGGGTGAAGGCGGCCAGGGTGGCTCCCAGGTTTGCGTCGGAGGTGCTGACCAGCAGCGATGTCTTGTCGTTGCCGGTCGGCGCGGGCATGGTTCGAGCGAGGACCCACCATCGCGTCACGTTGTGCGGGCCTTCCTCGATGCCATCGACCAACGACACCAAGCCATAGATCGACGCACCGACCTTGGGGCCGAAGGATGCCTTGTCGAGTGTCGTGCTGCCGGCCACGGCCTGGGCAGCGGCGCCGCCGCTGGCCGCATCGGTGCGGCGGACCTTCGGCATCTCGCGATCGACCCACGGCTTGACCTCTTCGAACGCGACCGGATGGGCCAGCACTTCCTT
>NZ_JBPJZE010000220.1:0-1200 GCF_051216695.1 Variovorax glucosi | reverse complement strand
CCACCCAGACGCAGGGAACCAGCCAGAACGAGAGCTTCAGCTACGACGCCAGCGGCGATCGCATCGGCCAGACCAACGGTCTGAACCAGAGCACCAGCTGGAGCCTGGACGCCCTGGCCCGCGTCAAGACCATCACCGACGCGGCCAACGCCAGTGCCGGCCTCGGCTACAACGCGCTCAATGCCGTCACCCAGGCCAGCGACTTCAACGCCATCGCAACCAGCTACAGCCGCGACGCCCTGGGCAACGCCACCGCAGAAGCCAGTGCCGACAGCGGCCCTCGCAGCAGCCAGTACGACGCCCTCGGCCTGCCCAGCCAGATCACCGATGCGCTCGGCCAGGCCACGAGCATCACCCGCGATGCGCTGGGACGTCCGACCAGCCTCGTCTTCGCGGACGGCAAGACCACGACCCTGCGTTACGACCTGAGCGCCAACAGCAAGGGCTACCTCAGCGAGGTCATTGATCGTTCCGGCACCACCGAGTACACCCGCGATGCCCATGGACGCGTCACCCTCAAGAAGCAAACCTTGGCGACAGGCGCAACTACGGGTAGCGTTCAGCAAGTCGCCTACACCTACAACACCGCCACCGGCCAACTCGCCAGCGTCACGTACCCGAACGGTGGCGCGCTCAGCCACTTCTACGACACGACCGGCCGCCTCGTGCAACTCGGCTGGAACGGCACACCGCTGATCGACGCCGTCACCTGGAATGCCCTGGGCCAGCCCACGGGTTGGAACTGGGCATTCACCAGCACCAGTCCGAAGCTCGCGGCCAACCGCAGCTACGACAGCGCCACGCGACTGACCCAGACCGAATTCAGCAGCTACACCTACGACGCGGCTGGACGCATCGGCAGCCTCACGCAGAACCTGTGGGGCCCTGCCGACAGCGACCCTGGTCACAGCACCATTGCCGCGGCCGACACCACGTGGAGCGTCGGTTACAGCGCAACGGGCCGCATCGTCAGCTTCACTGCCACCGCGGGCACCGGCGACAGCGCCAGCTTCAGCTATGACGCCAACGGCAACCGGACAGCGAGCACCCGCGTGCTGGCGGGCCAGACCACCAGCCGCGGCTACACCCTGCAGCCCGGTACCAACCGCCTCGCGGGCTTCAGCCAGACCATCAACGGCACCAGCAGCACCAGCGTCGCTTATGGATACAACGCCAACGGCGACCTGACAAGCGACGGCC
>NZ_JBPJZE010000021.1:0-1928 GCF_051216695.1 Variovorax glucosi | reverse complement strand
GCTGACCTGCGTGTCGCGCATCACGATGGCAGTGCTGCAGCCTCGCTGACCGAGGCAGCGAGCCCGGGGTGACGGGTGTGTTCAGTGTGGGGTTCATCGACCACAATCACGCCCCACCAACAACCAACAAGAGGAGACAAGAAATGTTCAACTGGACTGAGCGGCCCGCGTCCTCGCTGGCCAACGGCGCGGTGATCGCGCCCGACGAGCGGCTGCCCTGGCTGCAGACAGGCGCGATGGGCGTGCAGCACGTCATCGCGATGTTCGGCGCCACGGTGCTGGCACCGATCCTGATGGGGTCCGACCCCAACATCGCCATCCTGATGAGCGGCGTCGGCACGCTGATCTTCTATTTCGTCACCGGCGGCAAGGTGCCCAGCTACCTGGGCTCGAGCTTCGCCTTCATCGGCGTGGTGATCGCGGCCGATCCGCCACTGATCCTGCTCGACGAACCGGCCGCCGGCATGAGCGACGGCGAGGTCGCGCGCACGGCCGAACTCATTCTGGAGATCAACCGCCAGCATGCGCTGGTGGTGGTGGAACACGACATGAACTTCATCCGCATGATCGCCAGGAAAGTCACCGTGCTGCACCAGGGCGCCGTGATCAAGGAGGACACGCCGGACCGCATCATGAGCGACCCGCTGATCCAGCAGATCTACCTCGGCAAGAAGCCGCACTGAACCCGAAGGCGCACCACAACATGCTGGACGTATCGGGTCTTCACGCAGGCTACGGGGCCATCCCCGTGCTGCACGACATCTCGCTGCAGATCGCGCAAGGCGAATCGGTCGGCATCCTCGGCCACAACGGCATGGGCAAGACCACCATGCTGCGCACGCTGATCGGCGCGCTGCGCGCCACGTCGGGCACCGTGCGCTTCGGCGATGCCGAGGTCACGCGCCTCGCGCCGCATGCGCGAGCCCGCCTCGGCATGGCCTACGTGCCGCAGGGGCGCGAGATCTTTCCGACGCTGAGCGCGATGGACAACCTGCGCATGGGCCTGGTGAAGACCGGCGAGCGCACGCTGCACACCGTCGAGGCGCTGCTGGAGGACTTTCCGCGCCTCAAGCCGCTGCTGGAACGGCCCGGCGGTTCGCTCTCGGGCGGCGAGCAGCAGCTGCTGGCGCTGGCCCGCGCGCTGGCCGGCAAGCCCACGCTGCTGCTGCTCGACGAGCCCACCGAAGGCATCCAGCCTTCGATCATCGAGGAGATCGCCGAGACGCTGGCGGCGCTGCGCGACCGCATGAAGCTCACGATCGTGCTGGTGGAGCAGAACCTCGAATTCATCGCCGCCGTGTCGCAGCGGGTGCTCGTCATCAAGCGCGGCCAGATCGGCGGGGAGATCCCGCGCGAGCATCTCGGCGATTTCGAAAGCATGAGTCAATACACAGGAGGCCATGGATGAGCAACGAACTGCATTACCTCGAGCTGGTGGACATCGGCCAGCGCATCCAGCGCAAGGAGCTCTCGCCGGTCGAGGTCACGCAAGCGCAACTCGACCGCATCGAAAAGGTCGACGGCGCGCTGAAGAGCTATGCGATCGTGATGGCCGAGCAGGCGCTGGCCGAAGCGCGCCGCGCCGAGGCCGAGATCGCGAAGGGCCAGATCCGCGGGCCGCTGCATGGCGTGCCGGTCGCGGTGAAGGATTTGTGCTGGACCGAGGGCGTGGCCACCGCCGCCGGCATGACGCTCTACCGGGACTTCGTGCCCACCGAGGACGGCACGGCCGTGCGCAAGCTGCGCGAGGCCGGCGCCGTGATCCTCGGCAAGCTGCAGCTCACCGAGAGCGCCTATGCCGACCACCACCCCACGGTCACGCCGCCGGTCAATCCGTGGAACGCGGCGCACTGGTCGGGCGCGTCGTCCAGCGGCTCGGGCGTCGCGACCGCGGCGGGGCTTTGCTACGGCTCGCTGGGCACCGACAC
>NZ_JBPJZE010000219.1:0-1201 GCF_051216695.1 Variovorax glucosi | reverse complement strand
ACCGGTGAAGGAGCAGGTGATCCACTTCATCAACAAGAAGATGCCGGGCAACCTGCCGAAGAAGACGGCACGCGCGCTGCTCGACATCGAGGATGCCGACTACGTGCCGATCATCCGCAACCCGAAGGCGACCACATCTGAAACCGAGGCGGTCTTCTACTTCCCCGGCTGCGGTTCGGAGCGATTGTTCTCGCAGGTCGGCCTTGCCACGCAGGCGATGCTCTGGCACGCGGGCGTGCAGACCGTGTTGCCGCCGGGCTACCTGTGCTGCGGCTATCCGCAGCGCGGCAGCGGCCAGTTCGACAAGGCCGAGAAGATGATCACGGACAACCGCGTGCTCTTCCACCGCGTGGCCAACACGCTCAACTACCTCGACATCAAGACGGTGGTGGTGAGCTGCGGCACCTGCTACGACCAGCTGCAGGGCTACCAGTTCGACAAGATCTTCCCCGGTTGCCGGATCATCGACATCCACGAGTACCTGCTCGAAAAGGGCATCACGCTCGCCGATGCGGGTGGTGGCGGCTACCTGTACCACGACCCCTGCCATTCGCCGATGAAGCTGCAGGACCCGATGAAGACCGTGAAGGCGCTGGTCGGCGACAACGTGCTCAAGAACGACCGCTGCTGCGGCGAGTCGGGCACGTTGGGCGTGTCGCGGCCCGACATCTCGACGCAGATCCGCTTCCGCAAGGAAGAAGAGCTGAAGAAGGGCGAAGCCGCGCTGCGCGACAGCGGCAAGGTTGGCGCACAGGACAACGTGAAGATCCTCACCAGCTGCCCCAGCTGCCTGCAAGGCCTCTCGCGCTACGGCAACGACCTGAACAACGGCCTGCTCGAATCCGACTACATCATGGTCGAGATGGCCAACAAGATCCTCGGCGCCGACTGGATGCCGACCTATGTGGCCGCAGCCAATCAGGGCGGGATCGAGCGGGTGCTGGTGTGACGAAGGCGCAAGGCTGCGTGCTGTGCGAGGGGCCGGGTGGCCGCTTCGTGTTCGAGGGCGCGAAGCTTCGCGTCATCCATGCGGAAGAGGCGGGCTTTCCGGCCTTCTATCGCGTGGTGTGGCATGACCATGCGGCGGAGTTTTCCGATCTCGACGCTGCCGACCGCACGCTGTGCATGGAAGCGGTGGCGGTCGTCGAGCAGTGCCTGCGCGAGCACCTGAAGCCGGCCAAGATCAACCTCGCCGCGCTCG
>NZ_JBPJZE010000218.1:0-1201 GCF_051216695.1 Variovorax glucosi | reverse complement strand
CACCCGCCAAGGCCAAGGTGGCGCTGGTGGGGCACCTGAAGGACTCATCGAGCTACTACCTCAAGCTCTTCCCGCACTGGGAGTTCGTCGGCCAGAACAGCGTTGAAAGCCTCAACGCTACCGACGTTCGCAGCCTCTACTTAGACCCCGAGAACCGCGGCCAGCTCGCGCGCCCCGACCGGCCCGACGGCACCGCCGCGTTTCTCGAACAGTTCACCACCACGGCCGACTACGCGGAGCTCTGCGAAGAGCTCGCCTTCCTGGTCGACTACCGCGACAAGTACCGCTATGCGGGCAGCGACTTTCCGCCGATCTACACCACGGTCGACGCCATCGTGGTCGAGGCCGGCCACATCCTGCTGGTGCAGCGCAAGTTCCATCCCGGCAAGGGCACCTGGGCGCTGCCTGGGGGCTTCGTCGGCCAGCACGAGCGGCTGCAGGACGCGGCCATCCGCGAGCTGAAGGAAGAAACCCGCCTCAAGGTGCCCGTGCCCGTGCTCAACGGCAGCATGAAGGCCAGCCACGTGTTCGACGCGCCCGACCGCTCGCAGCGCGGCCGCACGATCACGCACGGTTTCTTCTTCGAACTGGCGCACAACCAGTGGACTGGCCTGTCGGACGTGCGTGCCGACGACGACGCGGCCGAAGTGCGCTGGGTGCCGATTGCCGAGTTCCTCGACATGCAGGACCGCATCTACGAAGACCACTTCTTCATCGCGAATCATTTTTTGGGTGGCCTGGGCAAGAACTGAACGACCAGGCTTTGTCAGCAAGAACGGCCCCGGTTGACGGGGCCAACGTGAAAGGAGCTTTCACATGAACCGCAATCTCACCTCCTCGCCCCTGGGCAACAACCTGCTGCTGCGCACCGACTCCTACAAGGTGTCGCACTGGATGCAATATCCATCCGGCACGCAGACGGTGTACAGCTACATCGAGTCGCGCGGCGGCATCTTCAGCCACTCGTTGTTCTTCGGCCTGCAGGCCTATCTGCGTGAATATCTGCAGACGCCGGTAACGCGCGACGACGTGGAAGAAGCCGCCCTGCTCATGGCCGCGCATGGCGAGCCCTTCAACCGCGAAGGCTGGCTGCGCCTGATCGAGAAGCACGGCGGGCTGATGCCGGTGCGCATCCGCGCGGTGCCCGAAGGCAGCGTGCTGCCGGTGCACAACGTGCTCGCGACCATCGAGAACACCGACC
>NZ_JBPJZE010000217.1:423-1202 GCF_051216695.1 Variovorax glucosi | reverse complement strand
ACATGGAGCTCAGCCAGATCTACTACGCGCGCATGAAGGCCGCGGGCGGTGGCGTGATCGTCAACGACATCGGCAACTCCGGCGAGAACTGGGACGCCAACTACATCGCCGGCTCTACCGGCAATGCGGCAGTGATGGCCTTCACGCGCGCCCTGGGCGGCGTGAGCCTGGACGACGGCATCCGCGTGGTGGGCGTGAACCCCGGCCCGGTGGCCACCGACCGCATGGTCAAGCTCATGAAGCGCCGGTCGCTCGATACGCACGGCGACGAAGGCCGCTGGGAAGAGCTGTTCGACAACTACCCGGGCGGCCGGCCGGCCACGCCGGAGGAAGTCGCCGAGCTGATGGTGTTCCTGGCCTCGCCGCGCGCGGGCTACATCACCGGCACGGTGGTGACCATCGACGGCGGCATCGCCGCACGCGGCTCGATCATCAAGACCAGCAAGAAAGTGGTCGAGGCCGAACAGGCCCGGAGGCTCGCGGCATGAACGCAGCGCTGAACCCCGCCGCTGCAGTGCCGGCCGTGACGAGCGACGCCGAAACCCGCAACCAGTATTTCGACCGCCTGTTCACCAACCCCGACCTGATGTGGCTGGGCCAGAACACCAACCACTTTCCGCTGCACCCGGCCGTGCGAAAGGCGCTGCACGATGCCATCGACGACGAGAGCTTTCACGCCTACGCGCCACCGCTGGGCATGGAAGCGCTGCGCTCGGCCATCGTTGCCGACCTGGGCGTGCCGGACCAGTCGGCCGTGGTGACCGACGGCGCGGTGTCCG
>NZ_JBPJZE010000217.1:0-413 GCF_051216695.1 Variovorax glucosi | reverse complement strand
AACACCGGCATCGCGCTGGCGCTGGCCTGCCGTGCGTTCTGCGTGGCGGGCAAGGGCTTCGTGACCACCGACCCGGGCTGGAAATGGCCGCTGCAGTTTGCCGCCAAGGCCTGCTCGGTGATCACCGAGATTCCGATCTACGGGCCGGAGTACGGCTTCAAGCTGTCGGCAGAGGCACTGGCCGCGTCGACCGACGGGAACACCACCGTCATCTATCTCGTGGACCCGAACAACCCGCTGGGCACCTGCCACACGGCCGATGAGATCCGCGCCATCGCCGACATCGCGCGCTCGGTGGATGCCTGGCTGATCCACGACGCGACGTATGCGCACTTTGCCGATGGCTTCACACCGGCGCTCAAGTTCTATCCGGAGAAGAGCGTGCTGACTTACAGCTTCTCCAAGTGGCTGGG
>NZ_JBPJZE010000216.1:0-1204 GCF_051216695.1 Variovorax glucosi | reverse complement strand
GATCACGCGCCAGAACTCGCTCCAGTCGATGGCGCCGAAGTCATGCGCCTGGCGTTCTTCGTTCCACTTGAGGTCGGGGTCGGGCAGGGTCACGCCGAGGATGGCGGCCTGCTCGACGGCGGCGTCGATGAACTTCTGGCGCAGCTCGTCGTTGCTGAAGCGCTTGATGCCCCAGCGCATCGATTGCGCGCTGTTGGGCGACTGGTCGTCCGGCGGGCCGAACATCATGATCGACGGCCACCACCAGCGGTTGACCGCGTCTTGCACCATCGCCTTCTGTGCTTCGGTGCCGTGGGTCATCATGGTGAGCAGGGCTTCGTAGCCCTGGCGCTGGTGGAAGCTCTCCTCGCGGCAGATGCGGATCATGGCGCGCGCATACGGCGCGTACGAGCAGCGGCAGATCGGCACCTGGTTCATGATGGCCGCGCCATCGACCAGCCAGCCGATGGTGCCCATGTCGGCCCAGGTCAGCGTGGGGTAGTTGAAGATCGAGCTGTACTTGGCCTTGCCGCTGTGCAGCGCGTCGAACATCTGGTCGCGCGAGGTGCCCAGCGTCTCGGCGGCGGCATACAGGTAGAGGCCGTGGCCGCCTTCGTCCTGCACCTTGGCCAGCAGGATGGCCTTGCGCTTGAGCGTGGGCGCGCGGCTGATCCAGTTGCCCTCGGGCAGCATGCCGACGATTTCGGAGTGCGCGTGCTGGCTGATCTGGCGCACCAGCGTCTTGCGGTAGTGCTCGGGCATCCAGTCTTTTGCCTCGATGAAGTCGCCGGCATCGATGTGCGCGTCGAAGCGCTCTTCGAGCCGCATTTCCTCTGCGGAGCGCACGGCCTTCTGCTTGCCGTCGCCTGCGTCCTTGCCCATGGTGTCCATTGCCTGGGTGTACATGTGCGTGTCCTTTCGGTGGGGTGTGAGGGGTGGTTCAGCGCGGGCGCGTGTCGATCACGCGGCGTGCCTTGCCGGTTTGCGTGCGTTCCATCTCGTTGGGCGCGTGAACCACCACGCGCGTGGAAATACCGATGAGCGTCTTCACGCGGTGCTGCACCCACTCGCCGATGGCGGCGCGGTCCGCCGAGGCCGCGTCGGCGGGGTTGAGCTCGCAGTGCACCTCGACCTGGTCGAGCTTGTCGGCGCGGCTCACGTGCACCTGGTAGAGGCCTGACAGCGCCTTGTGCGCGAGCACGATTTCTTCGACCTGCGTGGGGAA
>NZ_JBPJZE010000215.1:0-1205 GCF_051216695.1 Variovorax glucosi | reverse complement strand
CAGCGTCCCGCCCACCGGGGCCTGTCGTTCCGCGTCGCCGCCGGCGAACGCGTCGGCATCGTGGGCCCCAGCGGCGCAGGCAAGTCCACCATCGTGCGCCTGCTGCTGCGCGAGTGCGTGCCGCAGGCCGGTGCCATCCGCGTGGGCGGCCACGACATCAACGTCCTCGAGACGCAGACGCTGCTGAGCCAGATGGCGCTGGTCAGCCAGGACATCACCCTGTTCCACGGCACCATCGACGACAACCTGCGGCTGGGGCGGCCCGATGCAACCCACGAACAGGTGCGCGCCGCGGCCCGCGTCGCCAACATCGATGACTTCATCATGGCGCTGCCGCAGGGCTACGCCACCCACATCGGCGAACGCGGCCTGCAGCTTTCGGGGGGCCAGCGCCAGCGCGTGGCGATCGCGCGCGCCCTGTTGCGCGACGCGCCCATCCTGATCCTGGATGAAGCGCTGTCCTCGGTGGACACCGAGAACGAGGCGCTGATCCAAGAGGCGCTGGACCGCCTGATGGCCGGGCGCACCACGCTCGTCTTGGCGCATCGCCTGGCCAGCATCATCGGTGCCGACCGCTGTCTGGTGTTGGACCAGGGGCGCGTCATCGAGCAGGGCCGGCACGCCGAACTGATGCGCCAGCAAGGTCTCTATCACCGCCTGATGCACGAACAGGCCCTGGACCTGAGCACCACCTCCGCCAGCGCCCCGGCGCCTGCTGCGACGCCGGCCGCCTTGCCGTGCGCCTCCGGCGATGGCGATGGCGATCCAAACCCGGCACCGCGCTTGCTGGACGCCGACGCCGACGCCGACAAGGTCGGCTGGAAGGCCACGCTGGCCACCCTGTTGTCGGTGGTTCGGCCCTGGCGCGGCACCCTGGTCGCCACGATCCTGCTGGGCGTGGCGCGCGTGGGGCGGCAGGACAGCTTCTTCGAACTCGGCGGCCATTCGCTGCTGGCGCTGCGGCTGTTGGAGCGCATGCGCGCCCAAGGCTGGGCGGCACAGGTGCGCACGCTGTTCCAGCAGCCCCGGCTCGGCGCCTTCGCGCAGGCGCTGGCGCAGGAGCCGGTGCGGCGGGAAGTGATTGTTCCGCCCAACGGAATTCCGGCGGATTGCCGGGCGATCCAGCCAGAGATGCTGACGCTGTTGGCGCTGGATGCGCGGGAGATCGCGCGCATCGAGGCGGCGGTTCCGGGCGGGGCTGCCAA
>NZ_JBPJZE010000214.1:0-1206 GCF_051216695.1 Variovorax glucosi | reverse complement strand
ACGGTCGGTGCCCGAACGCCGTCGTTGTCGAACAAGACGAGCCGCGCACCGCGCACGCCGAAGTACTGGTGGCCGGCCTGCATCAGCTGGCCGCCGGGCGTGTGCTGTGCGCCGGGCAGGCTGCCGACCGCGAATTCTTCCGGTGTGCGCACGTCGCACAGGAACAGGCTGCGGCTCGCATCGGCGGCCCATTGATGCACGGTCTGCGCGTTCACCGCTGGCACGTCGAAGCGGGCGGCCAGCGCCTTGGCGGCGGGGCGCAGGTCGGTGTTGCCGCTGTCGTCCGCATAGCGCCGCGTGCCACCATGCTCCAGCGTGTGGTCGCCAAGGTACCAGCCCTGCGTGCCGTTCTCCAGCGCATAGACCGGGTTCGGCAGCCCGAGATTGATGAGCGTCTGCGCGCCGATGATGCTGCGCGTGCGGCCCGCGCAGTTGATGACGATGGGTGTGGTGGTGTCGGGCACCAGTTGCCGCACGCGGTAGGCCAGCTCGCCGTTGGGGCAGCAGGTGGCGCTGGGGATGTTCATCTTGTGGAACTCGCTGACGGGGCGGCCGTCGAGCACCACGACCTTGTCCTTGCGCGCAAGCATCTCGGCGAGCTGGTCGGCGCTGACGCGGGGCGTGTGATAGACCTCTTCGGCCAGTTCGCCAAAAGTCTTCGAGGGCAAGTTGACGCCCGCGAACAGCACGTAGCCCGCCGCCTTCCATGCGCGGGTGCCACCCTGCAGCACATGCACGTCGGTGTAGCCCAGCACGGCGAGCCGCGCGGCGGCGCGTTCGGCTACGTCGGCATCGCCTTCGTCGTACACCACCACCCGCGCGCCGCGGCGCGGCACGAGGCGCGGCGCATCGACTTCCAGCCGGCTGAAAGGCAGGGGAATGCCGTAGAACAGATGCGCCTCGCCGTACTGGCCGTGCTCGCGCACGTCGAGCAGCGCGATCTCGCCGCCGTCGTGCAGCCAGGATTTGAGGGTCTTCGGGTCGATGAAGGAGGTCATGAGGAGAGCAAGTCGTTGGGACGAACGAAGTCCTGCGAGGCCGCAGCGCGCGGCCCGCATGAAGAAAGGAGAGGACGGAAAGAGGGTGCCTAGCGGCGCGTCTGCACGCCGATGCCCATGGTCTGGTACGTGCCGGCTGCCAGGTCGTAGGCGGTGCGCTGGTTCAGCGTTTCGAGCGCGCGGCCGTACATGTGCAGGTGGCGAATGA
>NZ_JBPJZE010000213.1:0-1207 GCF_051216695.1 Variovorax glucosi | reverse complement strand
CAAGCTCGAAAAGCTCCTGGAGCAGACGCAAGGCCCGCGTCCGGTGGCCTTCGTCCTGGCCGGCCACAACGGGTCCGGCAAATCGACGCTCTGGTATTCGCGCCTGGCGGCGTCGCTGCGGATGCCGCTGGTCAACGCCGACCGGATGATGATGTCCATCCTGCCCGATGCAGACCCCAGGACGGGGCACATCCCCGTCTGGGCCCAGCGCCTGCGCGACGACGACGAGAAATGGCAGATCCTGTCGCAGGAAGGCGTGCGCGCCTTCAAGAGCCTGGTGATGGACCAGCGCATGCCCTTCGCGTTCGAAACCGTTTTCTCCCACTGGAAGCCGCTGCCCGGCGGCGGCCATGAGTCGAAGGCGGACGACATCCGCGCGATGCAGGAGGCGGGCTACTTCGTCGTGCTGCTTTTTGTCGGCCTGATCTCGGTGGACATGTCCGTCTTCCGCGTGAGCACGCGCAAGCAGCAGGGCGGCCACGACGTGGACCGCAAGAAGCTCATCGAGCGCTTTCCCCGCACGCAGGCAGCCGTGGGGCATGCGGCGCAGATCGCCAACATGACGCTGATGTTCGACAATAGCCGCTCCGAGAAGGACGCTTTCGCGCTGGTGCGGGCGCAGGCGAAGAGATCGATCCTTTTCGACGCGCGCGATCCCCAGTTCAACGTCGACCCCGGGCTGCGGGCCGTGTGCGATCCATGGCTCGAGAAGGTGGCTGGGCCGTTCAGGCGACCGCGCGTCTCGCCGCCGAAGAAGACAGTGCCGCAGCAAGGTTGATGCATGACACCCCAAGCCGTTCTCGACCACTACGACCAGGGGCTCCTGTGGCCCGCCGATCGCGCGCTGCCGATCGCCGCGGACGTCGACGCCGCCTATCAGCAGGCGCTGGCCCTGCGCGCGCTTCGCACCGGTCGCGGCGAGCGGCCTGTCGGCTACAAGATCGGTTTCACCAACCGCACGATCTGGCCTCGCTACGAGGTCTACGCGCCCATCTGGGGCACCGTGTGGAACACGACGCTCACGCGCAGCAGCGGTGGCACCGGCGAGGTGAGCCTTGACAGGCTCTGCCAGCCGCGCCTGGAGCCTGAGATCGTGTTCGGCATGGCCGCGACACCGCCGCGCGACGCCACGCTGGAAGAACTCTTCGGCTGCATCGCGTGGCTCGCACCGGGTTTCGAGATCGTGCAGTCGCACCTGCCTGGCTGG
>NZ_JBPJZE010000212.1:0-1212 GCF_051216695.1 Variovorax glucosi | reverse complement strand
TACTGGTCGCTGTCCAAGTACCTCAAGGGCAAGGTCAAGCGCGCGGTGAGCTACGTGGGCGACTTCGAAGTGGCCGTGGCCCGCGAAGCCCGCAAGCGCGGCGCACAGGGCGTGGTCTGCGGCCACATCCACCATGCCGAGATGCGCGACATCGACGGCATCCTCTACTGCAACGACGGCGACTGGGTCGAGAGCCTGACGGCGCTGGCCGAGCATGCCGACGGCACGCTGGAAATCATCGACTGGGCGCAGCACATGCCCGTGCCGACAAAGGCTACGCCGCAGCGCGAAGCCGTCGCCGCCTGAGCCTGTCCGAGCAGGCCGGTCAGCCCTTGCGGCCGGGGTCGTTCGTCGTATGGCCGGGCTGCTCGCGCCAGGCGTCGTAATGCCGAAGCATGCTCTTGCCCACCTCGTCCATCCATAGCCACCAGTCCAACGCGAGGTTCTCGGGGCCGTCGGGTTCCAGTGGATTCTGTAAAAGGGTGGCGGGCGGTTCCGGCAGTTCGTAGTCGCACAGCCGTGCGACGCTGCTGTGCGGGAAGCCGGGAATAACAGGATTCACTGCGGTGCTCCTTCGAGGGCGGCGCGTTCTCGGGCGCCCGGAACAACTCCCGCACGCATTGGAGCAGGAACCGGAACGCCGACGTATCGGATTATCCCGAATGAAAACAAAAGTCCACGGAAAGCCGTAACTTTCCGGGTGCCATGCCACACGCGGCCACGTTCGTCCGATCCGACGATGCCGCACGCCCCCGCGGGCATCACACTCGGCCGGTGCATTTCTTCGACAGGAGACGACAAACACCATGGCCTGGGCACTCACGGCGGCGGAGACCGCATTCCGCGACGAGGTTCGAGATTTCCTGGCGCGTGAGCTGACGCCCGAACTGCGCGCGGCGGGCCGGCGCTGCTCCGGCATCTTCACCGACTACGAATACGGCAACCGCTGGCACCGCGTTCTTGCCAAGCGCGGCTGGAGCGTGCCGCACTGGCCGGTCGAGCACGGCGGTACCGGCTGGACGCCGATGCAGCACTACATCTTCGCGGCCGAGCTTGCAGCCGCCGATGCGCCGCCGCGCGCACCCATGGGCCCGGGCATGGTCGCGCCGGTGATCATCGCCTTCGGCACCGAGGCGCAGAAGCGCACGTGGCTGCCCGGCATCCGCTCGGGCGAGGACTACTGGTGCCAGGGCTACTCGGAGCCGCAGTCGG
>NZ_JBPJZE010000211.1:0-1212 GCF_051216695.1 Variovorax glucosi | reverse complement strand
CGTCAGCAAGCTAAGCGCGGCGGTGAAGGTAACGGTGCCCGGCATGTCGAGCCCCATGGCGTCCGGATTGCGTGACTCGCGCATGCTCGGCGCGGCGATGCACAGCGCCACGAGGCTGACCGCGCCGGGGCTCAGCATCACCGCCTGCCAGCCGAAGCTTTCGGCGAGCCAGCCCGAGAGGATGGAACCGCACGACAGCCCCACGCCGAACGAGGTGCCGATCAGGCTGAAGGCCCGCGTGCGCGCCGCGCCGTCGAACACCTGCGCAAGCGCGGCCGTGCCCGCCGCGAAGGCCGCGGCCGAGCCCAGCCCCTGCAGAGCCCGCGCAAGATCGAAAGCGACGATGCCGGGGGCCAGCGTCAGCAGCGAACTGCTCAGCGCCACCACCGCAAGCCCGAGCAAGAACACGCGCTTGCGCCCATAGGCATCGGCCAGCGCCCCGGCGGCCATCAGCGTGGCGCCGAAGCTCAGCATGAAGGCGTTGGTCACCCAGTTGAGCTGCACCGGGCTGCCGCCCAGCGCATCGCGGATCGCGGGCAGCACCACCGCCGGGCCGGTAAAGCTCAGCGGCATGCCCAGCGCCGCCAGGCAGACGGCGGCCAGCAGCCAGTTCTTGTTGTGGAAAGACGTGGACATCGAAGGCTTTCACGCGGACGGAAGGAAGGAAGGAAGGAAGGCAGGAAGCCACAGAAGATAGAAAGGAATCAATGGAATGAAAATGGCGCCATTGATCCTCGCACTCCCAACCCAGGGTTGTTAATCCATGGACAGCTTCAGCGGACTCGAATCCTTCGTGCGCGCGGCCGACCTGCTGAGCTTTGCCAAGGCCGGCCGGCTGCTGGGCATATCGGCCTCGGCGGTGGGCAAGAACGTCGCGCGGCTCGAACAGCAGCTCGGCGTGCGCCTCTTCAACCGCACCACGCGCCACACACGGCTGACGCAGGAAGGCGCGCTCTTCCACGAGCGCTGCCGCCGCATCCTCGACGAACTAGACGACGCGCGCGCCATGATGCAAGACGCCGTCGCCGCCCCGCGCGGCCGCCTGCGCGTGAGCCTGCCGACCATCGGCTACCGCTTTTTGCTGCCGATCCTGCCGGACTTCAAGGCGCGCTACCCCGAGATCGAGCTCGACCTCGACTTCAACGTCCAGCTGCTCGACGTGATCTTCGACGGCGTCGTTGTGGCGATCCGCAGTGGCGATCTCGTCGATTC
>NZ_JBPJZE010000210.1:0-1213 GCF_051216695.1 Variovorax glucosi | reverse complement strand
GACCCGGCTCAACGTCAAGCCTGAAGAAGTGCTCGAGATGGAAACCCGCCTGTCGGGCGGCGACGTCATGCTAGACCCGGGCCCGTCGGACGACGGTGACGAAACCTTCGGCCCGATCGCCTACCTGGCCGACGCCACGCAAGAACCGACCGCCCTGCTCGAATCGCAGCAGCGCGACCGCCTGTCGAGCGACGGCATCGCGACCGCGCTCGAGGCACTGGATGACCGCAGCCGCCGCATCGTGGAAGAACGCTGGCTCAAGGTGAACGACGACGGCTCGGGTGGCATGACGCTGCACGACCTGGCCGCTGTGTACGGCGTGAGCGCCGAGCGCATCCGCCAGATCGAGGTCGCGGCGATGAAGAAAATGAAGAAGGCGCTCGCGGACTACGCGTAAGCCTCCCTTCCCTCAGAAAAAAGCCCGGTACTCCCGGGCTTTTTTCATTTGGAAAGCGTCCGCATCGCCCGCTTGGCGATGTACCGGGTTTCGGCCATGTCCGACTCCGCCACCCACCGCGCACACAGCTTGTCGACCCACTCGCCCTGGCTCTTGCTCGCGTCGTTGAGCCAGTTCGCCACCGAGTTCTGCACATAGCGGCTGGGGTCGGCGCGCAGCGGCTCGATCAGCGGCAGCGCGCGCCACGGCTCGGTCTTGAGCGCATCGATCTGCGCGCACCACACGCCGCGCGGCCGCGTGAGTTCGCTGGCAAAGCGGCGGATGTTGGGGTTGGCATCGGACACCCACGGCTGCAGCAGCGCGAGCGCTTCGTCGAGCCCGTACAGGCGGCTGAAAATCTCGAGGTCGCTCGCCAGGGCCACGACGTACGTCGCAAGCGGCACGTCGTTGCCTTGCAGTAGGCCGGGCACGCCGCCGCCGTCGTAGGTCTCGAAGATGGCGCGCAGCGCCGCTTCGGTATCGAGACCCAGGCCCAGCGTGTTCGCGATGTCGCCGGCGATCTCGCAATGAATGTTGGCCATGGCGAGCATGGCGTTGGGAATGGGCACGCTGCGGGGCGGCGGCTGCGCCATTCGCGGCTTTTGCGATGCAAGAAGGGCGCTTCGCCCCTGCACGTCGTCTTCCAGAAAGTCCGCAAACTCCTGGGCATTGGCAGTGCAACCCGACCAGCGCAGCAGCGCGACGTGCCGGGCGGCCTCGACCTGCGATGGGTCGCAGCGGGTCTGCGTCGCGATCATTCCGGCGAGCCACGCGGTG
>NZ_JBPJZE010000020.1:0-1992 GCF_051216695.1 Variovorax glucosi | reverse complement strand
TGGAGTACGTCGAAGTGCGCCTGATGGACCTTGACCCGTTCGAGACCGTCGGCATCAACGCGCAGACCATGCGCTTCATCGACGTGTTCCTGCTGCACTGCCTGCTGAGCGACAGCCCCGACGACACGCCGCAGGAAATTGCCGACCTCGCGCACAACCAGCACCTCACGGCCGCGCGCGGTCGCGAGCCGGGCCTGAAGCTGCAGCGCGACGGGCGCGAAGTGGCACTGGCCGAGTGGGGCCTGGAGCTGGTCGAGCAGTGCCTGCCCATTGCCGCAGCGCTCGACGCGGCGCAGGGCGGCACCACGGCGCATGCCGACGCGGTGCGCGCCGCCAGGGCCGCGCTGCAGAACCCCGACAGCCTGCCCTCGGCCCGCGTGCTCGCGGCCATCGAGAAGGACCACGGCAACTCCTTCATCGGCTTCGTGCGAGCCCAATCGGAGCAGACCCGTGCCGCGCTGCTGGGCCTGCCGTTCTCGGCCGCGCAACAGGCCGAGTTCGAGCAGATGACGGCCGAGTCGATTCAGGAGCAGAAGCGCATCGAGGCGGCCGACACCATGCCCTTCGAGATCTACCGCGAGCAGTACGTCTCGCCCGCGCGGCTGGGCATGGCGCGCGGCCGCATGGCGGTGGCTGCCTGAGAGAGCCGGCTCTCTCCGCGCTTTCGATCCGTCTTATTTTTCCTTGCGGCCCGCCGGAACCGGCGCATCGGCTGCGATGAGCTTCTGCTCGCGCATCTCATCCCAGAACGCCGCCGGAATCACCGCAGCCAGCGCGGCCTGATCTTCCGCGATGCGCTCGGGGCGGCTCGCACCGGGAATCACGGCCGCCACTGCCGGATTGGCCAGCGAGAATTGCAGCGCGGCGGACTTGATGCCGACCTCGTGGCGTTGCGCTACGGCCTTGATGCGCTCGACCTTGGCGATGATTTCCGGTGATGCCTTCTGGTACTCGAAGTGCGTGCCGCCAGCCAGGATGCCGGAGCTGTACGGGCCGCCCACCACGATGTCCACGTTCTGCTTGGCGGCCGCGGGCATCAGGCGTTGCAGGGCCCGCTCGTGGTCCAGCAGGGTGTAGCGGCCGGCCAGCAGGAAGCCGTCGGGTTTTGCCTCGCTCAGGTCCAGCGTCAGCTCGCACGGTTCCACGCGGTTGACACCCAGGCCCCAGGCCTTGATCACGCCTTCTTCGCGCAGGCGGGTCAGCACGCGAAACGCGCCTTTGCGGGCGACTTCGAACTGCGCGAGCCATTCGTCGCCGTAGAAGTCCTGGGCGATGTCGTGCACCCAGACGATGTCCAGACGATCGGTCTTCAGCCGTTGGAGGCTGTCCTCGATCGAGCGCAGGGTTGCGTCCGCCGAATAGTCGTTGACCAGCTTGTTGGGCCGACCGAACTCGAAGAGCCCACCTTTTTCGCCCAGGTCGCGTGTGGCCGTTTCTTCGGTTTCGTCCAGCACGAGGCGGCCGACCTTGGTGCTCAGCACGTAGTCGTCGCGCCGGTGCTTCGCCAGCGCCGCGCCCAGGCGGATCTCGGCCAGCCCCGCGCCATAGAACGGGGCCGTGTCGAAATAGCGGATGCCGTGCGCCCAGGCCGCGTCGACCGTGGCCAGGGCTTCCGCCTCGGGGATGTTGCGGAACATGTTGCCCAGTGGGGCGGTTCCAAAGCCCAGCAGGCCGGGGAGTTTGTCCTTGATGCTCATGAAAGAAAGTCCTTGTTGGTTATCGGATGGCTTCACTGTAGGTTTCGGGGTTGAGTCTGTCCAAGACATAATTGGTGAAACTTGAGTCTTGACAGGTCTTAAATGCTGGACATCCGCCAACTTCACTATTTCGTCGCCGTCGCGGAAGACGAGCATGTCGGCCGTGCCGCCGAGCGGCTGCACATCTCGCAATCGCCGCTGAGCCGCCAGATCGCGCAGCTGGAAGAGCGGCTCGGCCTCACGCTGTTCGAACGCAGCCAGCAGCGCATCCGCCTGACGGCCGATGGCCGCACCT
>NZ_JBPJZE010000209.1:0-1215 GCF_051216695.1 Variovorax glucosi | reverse complement strand
GGCCGTCTTGTGGCCAGCGCCTTCGACGACTTCACCGGTCTTGGTGGCTGCCTTCTTGGTGGCGGTGGTGGCCTTCTTGGTCGTGCTCTTGGTGGCGCTCCAGGCCTTCTTGGTGCCCTTTTCGGTGGCGGCGACGGCCTTCTTGGTGGTGCGCTTGGTGGCGTCGACGGCGTCCTTGCCGGCTTCCTTCACCTTTTCAGTGGTGGAGGGCTCGGCCGGGGCCGGGGCGGTGGCAGCAGGCGCGGTGGTCTGGGCCACGGCCGACACGCCGATGGAGGCGAGCGCCAGCGCGAGGACGACGGGCACGGTGCGAATGAAAGAAGTGGTCATGTAAAGCTCCTTGTTGGATGAAGTTTTGAGTGACTGACTTGCCACTGAACCAGCAACGAACTGGTGAAGTTCAAGGATGACAGCAAATCCACGGCATCTGCACGCATCCGGGCAGATCGGGGCATTGGCCTACGCGGGGTGCGGCGGGCGTTCCGACAAGGCCATGAGGTTTTCGAGACGCGGCAGCGTTTCGAGCGCGTTCCGGGTGGTGGCCGCGGCCAGCTCCTCGATGCCGATGCCCCGCAGGCCGGCCACCACTTCGGCGATGCGCGGTAGTTCGGCCGGCTCGTTGCGGCCCTGCGGTTCGCCGGCGTCGCGCTGGGCCTGCGTGCGGTACAGCCAGTGCGGCTGGATGTCGGGCGCATCGGTCTCCATCACGATCGATTCGATCGGCAGCGTGGTGGCCAGCCGCCGCAGCTGCAGAGCCCGCTCGAAGGTCACCGCGCCGCCGAAGCCCAGCTTCAGGCCAAGATCGATGCACGCATGGGCCTGCTGCTCGCTGCCGTTGAAGGCATGGGCAATGCCCTGCCACGGCTTGCCGCCTGCCGTCTGCCGCAGGTGCTTGAGCACCTTGTCGACCGAGCGCCGCACGTGAATGAGCACGGGTAACCTATGCCTGCGTGCCAGTTGCAACTGAGTGTGAAAAAAGCGCTCCTGCTTCGGGCCGTCGAGCCCTTCGACGAAGTAGTCGAGCCCGATCTCGCCGACCGCCACGAGCCGCGGGTCGCCGCGCCGCGCGGTCAACTCGGCATCGAGGGTTTCGAGGTCTTCGTCCTTCGCCTCACCAGTGCACAACGGGTGGATTCCCAGCGCGTAGGCATCGCCCTGCGCATGGGCCAGTTCGCGCACAGTGGCGAAATTAAAGACGGCCACCGCCGGGATCAC
>NZ_JBPJZE010000208.1:0-1215 GCF_051216695.1 Variovorax glucosi | reverse complement strand
AACGGCGCGCTGCTGTCATCGATCCTGGCGAGCGCGCCGCGCAGCACAGGCACGATCTTCGACCTGCCCGGCGTGATCGCCGAGGCACGCCAGCGCCTGGTCGATTCACCGCTCGGCGCGCGCATGGCCCTCGTCGAGGGTGACTTGTTCGCTGGCCACTACCCAACGGGCGCCGACCTGTACATCCTCTCGAACATCATCCACGACTGGAACGACGATCAAGCGCAGATCATCCTGCGACATTGCGCTCAGGCGATGGGCCCCGACGGCGAACTGATCCTTGTCGAGGAAACCATGCCGATGTCGGTACTCGACTCGCCCTCCACAGTGGCCAACGACTATTCGATGCTGTTGCTGACGGGAGGGCTGGAGCGCAGCGAGGACGAATACCGGGCGTTGCTCGCGCGCAGCGGGTTGGCGCTTTTTCAAGTCACCCCCTTCGCGGTACGCAGCAACGACCGGCGGCGCAAAGGCCATTGGGCACTCCTGCATTGCCGTGCGAACTAACAACTCCTCCTCACTGAATGCTGCGGCCCCCTTGGCGGGCGCGGACGAACCTATTCTCGTGACGCAGCCAGTGCTGCCGCCGCTCGAAGACCTGCTGCCTTCGCTGCGCGAGATGTGGGACAGCAAAGTGCTGACCAACGGCGGCCCTTTCCATCAGCGCTTCGAGACCGCGCTGGCCGAGTATCTCGGTGTCGAGCACATCTCGGTGTTCACCAACTGCACGATAGGCCTGGTCACGGCGCTGCAGGCTCTCGACATCCGGGGCGAGGTCATCACCAGTCCGTATTCGTTCGTCGCTACGGCACATGCCCTGCTGTGGAATCGCATTACCCCGAAATTCGTCGACATCGACCCGGTCACACTGAATATCGATCCGGCGCGCATCGAAGCCGCAATCACGCCGTCGACCTCCGCCATCATGGCCATTCACTGCTACGGCCACCCGTGCGACGTCGAAGCAATCGAAGACATCGCACGCCGGCATGGCCTCAGGGTCATCTACGACGCTGCCCATGCATTCGGCGTGCGGCTGCCAGCGGACAAGCACAACCTGCTCAAGTATGGCGACCTGTCGGTGTTGAGCTTTCATGCGACCAAGGTCTTCAACACCTTCGAGGGCGGCGCCATCGTCTCGCCCAACGCGCAGACCAAGATCTATATCGATCAGTTGAAGAATTTCGGATTCGTCGACGACGTCACCGTGGTCAC
>NZ_JBPJZE010000207.1:0-1218 GCF_051216695.1 Variovorax glucosi | reverse complement strand
GACAGCCCTTGTCGCCCCCGGCGGGCGCCCCGCGAATGCGGCGCGCCTTGCCGTCGTTCGCCGGCCACGCGCATGGCGGCCATTGAATATCCCTTGAGCGCCCCGCTACAATCGCGGGTTGACTCCTGCTCCAGCGAAGAAGACAAGAGGATCCCCATGAGTGACATGACCTCCGGCTCGCCCCGGATCGACACCAGCAAGCGGACGTGGTTGATTGCATCCAGCTGCGCCGGCGTGGCGGGTGGCGTGGCCACCGCCATTCCCTTTGTGAGCACTTTCCAGCCTTCCGAGAAGGCCAAGGCCGCGGGCGCCGCGGTCGAGGTCGATATCTCGGGCCTCAAGGTCGGCGAGAAAATCACCGTCGAATGGCGCGGCAAGCCGGTCTGGATCCTCAAGCGCACCCCCGCGCAGATCGCCGAACTTCCCAAGCTGGACGGCCAGCTGGCCGACCCCCTTTCCAAGCGTCACCCCGACGAATTCACCCCCAAGTACGCGCAGAACGAGCACCGCTCGATCAAGCCCGACGTGCTGGTCGTGGTCGGCATCTGCACCCACCTGGGCTGCTCGCCGACTGACCGCTTCCAGGCCGGTCCGCAGCCTTCGCTGCCGAACGACTGGGAAGGCGGCTTCCTCTGCCCTTGCCACGGTTCCACTTTCGACCTGGCTGGCCGAGTCTTCAAGAACAAGCCCGCGCCCGACAACCTGCCGGTGCCGCCGCACATGTACCTGTCGGACACCAAGCTCCTGATCGGTGAAGACTCCAAGAAGGCCTGAGGCGGAAGAAGAACATGGCTGAATTCCACGAGATTCCCCCCAACGCTCCTGCCAGCGAGAAACTGCTGAACTGGGTCGACAACCGCTTCCCGCTCAGCAAGCTCTGGAACGACCAGTGGGGCAAGTACTACGCGCCGAAGAACTTCAACTTCTGGTACATCTTCGGCTCGCTGGCAATGCTGGTGCTGGTGATCCAGATCGTCACCGGCATCTTCCTCGTCATTCACTACAAGCCCGACGCGAACCAGGCGTTCGCATCGGTCGAGTACATCATGCGCGACGTGCCGTGGGGCTGGCTCATTCGCTACATCCACTCGACGGGCGCCTCGGCGTTCTTCATCGTGGTGTATCTGCACATGTTCCGCGGCCTCATGTACGGCATCTACCGCAAGCCGCGCGAGCTGATCTGGGTGTTCGGCTGCGCGATCTTCCTGTGCCTGATGG
>NZ_JBPJZE010000206.1:0-1219 GCF_051216695.1 Variovorax glucosi | reverse complement strand
AATTTCTGATGACTGCATTCCACCGCGTGCCAAGGTCGCGGCCAATTATCAAAACAGCCGCCTTGCACAAAACGAAGCGCGCGATAACGGTTTTGATATCGCAATCATCCTGAATAACAGGGGCAAGGTGTCCGAAGGCCCGGCGGCGTGCCTTTTCATCATCAGGGATGGCGTGCTCATTACGCCTCCGACATTCGCCGATATCCTGGAAAGCCTGACCCGCGACACGCTGATCGTGCTGGCCAGGGAAAAATTGGGGCTGCAGGTCGTGGAGCGCGAAATCGATCGCACCGAATTGCTGATTTCCGACGAAGTCCTGATGTGCGGCACCCTGTTCGAAATACTCCCCGTGACTTCCGTCGATCGCCTGCCCATCGGCGACGGAGAAGTGGGGCCCATCACCCGCCAGCTGCAGGCGCATTACCTGAAGACGGTGACGGGCGGATACCCCGAATATTCGTCCTGGTGCACCGAGGTGGCTGCGCCGCCCGCGGTGCTTCCACCCAAGGTCACGCTGACTCACCGGGAAGCCATCGAGTGGGTGGACAGCGCCGACAACGCCTACCCGTGGGCCAAGGCGAGCCTGGAGGACTTCAGCGGCTACCTGCGGGAGCCGAGCAAGTTTCCATGCAACTTCGCGCGCACGGCGTTCCGCACGAACACGCTGCATTTCGTCTTCGCGGGCTCCGACACCGATCCACTCGAACTCGCTCGCGTGCGCCAGGGGCTGCGCGAATACCTGAAGACGGTTTCGGTGATGACGGGGATCGAGGAATCCATGAACGTGCTGGTGATCCTGTTCAAGCCCGAAGCACAGGAGCAGCCGCTCGATCACTACTACCAGACCGCGGGGCACATCATGCAAGACTGGGTCGACAACGATCCCGAACCGTGGCCGCCCGAGATTCCCACCGACCCCGAGCAGCCGTTCTGGAGCCTGTGCTTCGCGGGTGTGCCGCTCTTCATCAACGTCAGCGCGCCGGCGCACCGGCACCGCAAGAGCCGCAATCTCGGTCAGTCGCTGGCCATGGTCACGCAGCCGCGGGCGGGTTTCGATCTGCTCGCCGGCCCCACGCCGGAGGGCGACAAGGTGAGGCAGCGAATCCGCCGGCAGGTGGAGCTGTACGACGGGCAGCCGGCGCCGGACGTCGTCGGCACCTATCACCGGGGCGACCTCGAGTGGAAGCAGTACGTCTTCACGGACACCAACGACGAGAAG
>NZ_JBPJZE010000205.1:0-1220 GCF_051216695.1 Variovorax glucosi | reverse complement strand
GATTGGCATGAACGTCATGTCGCAGCCTTCTTCACAGCGGCGTGCCGAGCTTGCGCCGGCGCGGGAAGATCAGCATGCCCAGCAGCCAGAAGCCCAGGCGCATGGCGTACGACAGCGCCAGGTACACCACCCACAGCACGATGAAGATCTCGAAGTTGCGGAAGGTGTCCGACTGGATGCGGTTGGCCACGCCGAAGAGTTCTTCCGCGCCGATCGACGACATGATGCTGGAGGCCAGCATCAGCAGCACGAACTGGCTGGCGAGCGCCGGGTACACGCGCTCCACCGCGGGCCGCAGGATCACGTGCCAGAACACCTGCAGCTTCGACAGCCCCAGGCATTGCGCCGCCTCGAGCTGCCCCTTGTGGATCGACTCGATGCCGGCGCGGATGATCTCGCAGCTGTACGCGCCGATGTTCACCACCAGCGCCAGCACCGCGCCCACGCCGGCCGACGGCAGCGTCGACAGCACGGTGATCGGGTGCACCAGGCTCTCGTACAGGATGCCCAGCACGATGTAGATCACGATCAACGCGGCCAGAATCAATATGGCCTGCTGCCCCTGCGACTGCTGCGCGCTCAGCGCCGTGCCAGCGAACGAGCCGCGCACGTTGGTGGGCATGGCGATGTTGGCCTCGGCCTTGGCGATGGCCTCGCGCGCATCGCCAAGGTTGGCGCCCTCAGCGAGGTTGAACGAGATGGTCGTGGCCAGTTCGCCGTCCTCGTGGCTCACCGAGGTGGCCACCGACTGCTCCTCGAACTTCGCGACCGCCGACAGCGGCACGAGCGCGGTGGCCGTGTTGCTCAGCACGTTGCCGGTCGACGCGCTGCGCAGGCCCGCGTTGGCCGACACCGGCACGGTGGTGGTGCTGGCCGTGCTCGAGGACGACGACGAACTTGAACTCGTCGTCGTGGTGCTCGCCGCCACCTGCGTGGTCACGGTCTGGCCCGCCACCACCGTCGTTTTGGTGGCCGGCACGTACACGTCGCTCAAGGCGTTGGGACTGCGCGAGTAGCGCGGCGCCCACTCCATCACCACGTGGTACTGGTTCAGCTCGGTGTAGATGGTCGCCACCTGCCGCTGCCCGAAGGCGTTGTAGAGCGCGTTATCGATGGCCGTTGAAGTAAGGCCCAGCCGGCGCGCGCTGTCGGGGTCGACCTTGGCCACCGTCTCCACGCCGTTCTCATCCTGGTCCGTGTCGATGTCGGTCAGCACCGGC
>NZ_JBPJZE010000204.1:624-1222 GCF_051216695.1 Variovorax glucosi | reverse complement strand
ACCGGCCACTGGCTCGGCATGGACGTGCACGACTGCGGCAGCTACGTCGAGCCCACCCAGGTCGGCGAAGTGAGCGAGCGCAAAGATCCGCTGTCGAACGAAGTCATCAAGAACCGGCCCAGCCGCATCCTGCATCCCGGGATGGTGCTGACGCTGGAACCCGGCATCTACGTGCGGCCCGCCGACGGCGTGCCGGAGCAGTTCCACAACATCGGCATCCGCATCGAGGACGACGCGATCGTCACGGCCACCGGCTGCGAACTCATTTCGCGCGGCGTGCCCGTGAAGGCGGACGAGATCGAGGCGCTGATGCGTGGCTGATTGCCCGTGCCCGATTCGGGCGTTACCGACAACAAGAAAATAGGAGAAGACGTGTCGAGGGTATTCGGAAGATTTGCGATTGCATCGATACCGACACTGGTTCTGCTGGCTGGGTGTTCAATCTCTTCGGAAACACTTCGCAAGATGCCAGCCCGCGAGATAAAGGAGATTGAGGCCAGTAAATCAAAAGTGGCCGCATGCTTGGCTGGCAAACTGAAAGCGACCTCTTATGAGGTTGCGACGAGTGAAGATTCAGTCGCCCTTCGGGCTGGCGCTA
>NZ_JBPJZE010000204.1:0-614 GCF_051216695.1 Variovorax glucosi | reverse complement strand
AACATTGGTCACCATGTATGTGGGATCTGCGTTCCACGTTGCACAGAGCAAGAACCTGCTCGACGAATGCCAGATTCAATTGGAGGGAAGCAAGTAGTGGCTCCAATTCGCAGCATCGCATCGCGCTGGTTCTGGGTATGGATTTCGTTCGTCTTGATCATGCTGTCCGGATGTGCCGTAGATCTCACGACGTCCAGCAAAAAAGTCCCTCCAGATATGCGCAGGATCTATGTGCAAACGGTACAGGGCGATGGCTACAACGTGGACCGCATCATTGCGGAACAGTTGAAGTCGATGGGGTACACCGCCGTAGTGGGGGCTACAGCCAAGCCCAGCGAACCGATGGATGTGGTCCTCACCTACGATGACCGATGGGCTTGGGACATGTCCATGTATTTGCTCAAACTCACTATCAAAGCTCGCGATGCCAATTCTGGAAAACTGATCGCGGTAGGAGAAATTCGTCGCACTTCGCTGGCAAGAAGATCTCCGGATGAGATGGCCGACGAGTTGTTGAAAGAACTGTTCACAAAGATAGACAAGAAATCTGGGTCTGAGCCTGCTGGCAAGTAATGAGTCAGGGCGGAATTGACACAGCAAAGCGGTGCCGCACC
>NZ_JBPJZE010000203.1:0-1233 GCF_051216695.1 Variovorax glucosi | reverse complement strand
ACCGTGGGCTCGCAAGGCAGAAGAATAGGCGGCATCATCCACTTTGCCTCTGCGAGCCCCGCCATGAAAACCTGTCTGATTGTGATCGACGCCCAGGAATCATTCCGCCAGCGTGCGTACTGGTCCGAAAGCCAGGCCACGCCCTACTTCGCCGCGCAGAACGCGCTGATCGAAGGCTGCGCCGCCGCCGGCGTGCCGATCGTGCGGGTCTTTCACACCGACGAGCCGTCCGACGCGAGCAACCCGTTTGCGGTCGAATCCGGCCACGTGCGCCCCATCGGCGGGCTGGCCTCCTTCGACGCCGCGGCCACCTTCACCAAGCACCGCCACAGCGCGCTGGTCAACAGCGGGCTGGACATCTGGCTCACGCAGAACGGCATCGGCCGGCTGATCGTGAGCGGCATCCGCACCGAACAGTGCTGCGAAACCACCACCCGCCACGCCTCGGACCTGGGCTGGGAGGTCGACTACGTGACCGACGCCACGCTCACCTTCGACATGGTGCAGCCCGACGGCCAGCCGCTTTCGGCCGCCGACATCAAGGCCCGCACCGCCACCGTGCTGCAGGGCCGCTTCGCCACCGTCTGCACCGTGGCGCAGGCGCTCGAACGGGCCGTGGCGTGAGCGGCATGAGCTTGCGCGTGCTCATCCTCGCCTTCGACGGCGTCGAAGCGCTGGACTTCGCCGGCCCCTTCGAGGTGTTCACCACCGCGAGCCGGGTCAGCCAGCGCATGCAGCCGGGCACGGCGGCGCCATTCGATGTCGCATCGGTCGCTCATGCGGAGCGCGGCCAGCCCGTGCAGGCGCGCGCCGGCCTGCAACTGCTGGCCAATCACACGTTGGCCGACAGCCCGAAGGCCGATGTGCTGATCGTTCCCGGCGGCGTGGTCGGCGCGCCGATGGCCAGCCCCGACACGCTGCGCTGGATCGCCCGCAGCGCCGCAAGCGCGCAGGTCGTCGCCTCAGTCTGCACCGGCGCCTTCCTGCTGGCCGAAAGCGGCGTGATCACGAACGACACCGTCACCACCCACTGGGAAGACATCGCCGACCTGCGCGAGCGCTTTCCCTCGCTCGACGTGCGCGACGGCGTGCGCTGGGTCGACAACGGCCGCATCGTCAGCTCCGCGGGCATCAGCGCCGGCATGGACATGAGCCTGCATCTCGTCGAGCGGCTGGCCGGACGCGAACTGGCCGAGCGCACCGCGCGCCAGATGGACTACGCATGGACCCGCA
>NZ_JBPJZE010000202.1:0-1233 GCF_051216695.1 Variovorax glucosi | reverse complement strand
CGGCGCCAGATGAGCTTGTTCATCAGCACGACGAAGATCGACATCACGCCGATGCTCGCGATGATCAGCGGCGTGTCGCCCGTCTTGGTGACGGTGGCGATGTACGCGCCCAGGCCATCCGCCTGCAGGCTGGTGCCGCCCCATGTGGCGAGCTCGGCCACGATGCTGGCGTTCCACGCGCCTCCGGCTGCCGTGCAGGCGCCCGTCACCCAGAACGGGAAGATCGCCGGCAGGATCAGGGTGCGCCAGAGGCTCCAGCGGCGCAGGCCGTAGACGCGCCCGGCTTCCTTCAAATCGTTCGGAATCGCCATGGCGCCGGCGATCACGTTGAACAGGATGTACCACTGCGTGCCCATGGCAATGAGCAGGATGCTGCCCCAGTTGAGGCTGATGTGGCTGGCCACGAAGAAACCGACGACGATCGGAAAGGTCATGTTCACGGGGAACGACGCACCGATCTGCGCCAGCGGCTGGGCGAATCGCGCAACGCGCGGCTGGAACCCGATCCACACGCCGACCGGCGTCCAGATCAGCGTGGCCAGGACCGTCATGGCAGCAACGCGCAAGGCCGTAAGAAAGCCCAGCCAGACGATGTGCCCGAAGTCGGACAGGGTCAGTGCACCATGCAACGCGGCAGTGGCAGCCGCCACTGCCCTGAGAACCTCGATGCCGATCCAGACGGAAAGCAGGATGCCCACCACCCGCCAGAGCAGCTTCTTCCACGAAGCCTTGAGCCTCACCGGCATTCGCGCCATCGGAGCCCGCGCCTGGAACGCCTTGTCCAGCAACGGGCGCCAGAGGCGCTCGCTGATCCAGGTGAACAGGTAGGCGCCGCGCAGCAGGTTGTAGACCCACGAGGTCGCCGGGGTCGTCGACCCCGTCAGCTCGATCTTGAACTTGTCCGCCCACGCCAGCAGAGGGCGCCACACCAGCTGGTCGCTGGCCAGGATCAACACGATCATGGCCACCACCGCCCACAGCGCGGTCGTCTTGTCGCCGTTCGAGATCGCCTGCACCATGTACGAGCCCAGGCCCGGCAGCTTGATGTCCTTGTTCATCACGCTGATGGCTTCGCTCTGCGCGACGAAGAACCAGCCGCCGCCGAAGGACATCATCGAATTCCAGATCAGGCTGTGCGCCGATGCCGGCAGCTCGACCGTCCTGAAACGCTGCCAGCGGGTCAGGCCGTAGGTCGACGCGGCCTCCTGCATGTCGGTGGGAACGGTGACCATC
>NZ_JBPJZE010000201.1:0-1235 GCF_051216695.1 Variovorax glucosi | reverse complement strand
TTCGGCCAGACCGAGGCGCCGATGATGATCTCGATGATGTCGCCGCGCGACCACTTCAACAATGACGGCACCGTTGCACGCCACCGCCTGTCATCGGCCGGCCGCCCCGGGCCGCTCGTGCAGGTGGGCGTGATGAACGGCGACGGCGCGCTGCTGCCCACAGGCGAGAGCGGCGAGAGCGGCGAGATCGTGGTGCGCGGCTCGCTCGTGATGCTCGGCTACTACAAGAACGAGGAAGCCACCCGCGCGAGCTTCACGCCCGACGGCTGGCTGCGCACCGGCGACCTCGGCCACCGCGACGAGGACGGCTTCTTCTTCGTCACCGGCCGCATCAAGGAGCTGATCATCAAGGGCGGCGAGAACATCGCGCCGCGCGAGATCGACGAAGCCCTGCTGCGGCACCCCGCCGTGCTCGAAGCTGCCGCCGTGGGCGTGCCCGACCGCCACTACGGCCAGGAGATCGGCGTGTGCATCGTGCTGCGCGAAGGCTGCGCCTGCACCGAAGACGAACTGCGCGAATTCAGCGCCACCGCACTCGGCCGCTACAAGACGCCCAGCCACTACCGCTTCGTGCAAGACCTGCCACGCGGCCCTTCCGGAAAGGTGCAACGCCTGAAGCTGTTGCCGCTGTTCGAGGCATGACGGCGGCCGAGCTTCTGGTGCCGCCGCTGGCGCCGGTAACGCTGGTCTACAGCCTGTGCGTGGTGTTCGCAGCGGGCATCGTGCGCGGCTTCGCGGGCTTCGGCTTCTCGGCCATCACCGTGGCGGGCATGTCGCTGGTGGTGTCGCCCGCGCTGGTGGTGCCCGCGATCTTCATGCTCGAAATCCTGGCAAGCCTGAGCCAGTTGCGCGGCATCGCGCGCGATGTCGACATGCCATGGCTCAGCTGGCTGATGCTGGGCAATCTGATCTGCATTCCCATTGGCGTCGCGCTACTCGCATGGCTGCCCGAGACGCCGCTGCGCCTGCTGATAGGCGCGCTGCTGATGGCGGCCGCGCTGCTGCTGCGGGGCGGCGCGCACGTCACGCTGGTGCCCACGCGCGGTGTGCGGCTCGCGGCCGGGCTGGCCTCTGGCTTCATCAACGGCGTGGCGGCCATCGGAGGCATCGCTATCGCCGTGCTGCTCAGCACCGCGAAGATGGCACCGGCCGCGCTGCGCGCCACGCTGATTGCGCTGCTGCTGTTCAGCGACGTGGTGTCGCTGATCTGCGCGGCGCTGATGCCTTCTTCAACC
>NZ_JBPJZE010000200.1:0-1236 GCF_051216695.1 Variovorax glucosi | reverse complement strand
GCCGTAGCTCCCGGAGGTGTCTTCATCCTCGAAGAAGCGGTGCAGGTACGAGGCGTGCGCGGGGTCGATGCCCACTTCGAGCGCCTGCAGCCAGTTGCACTCGAACAGGCCCTTGAACGCGAAGGTGTGGCTGTCGGGCGCGACGAAGCAGTCGAACTCGGGGAAGGCGGGGGGCTCGCCCTCGCCGATGAACGCGAAGATCACGCCGCTTTTTTCGACGACCGGATAGGCCGACTGCTTGATGCGGCTGCACAGCTTGCTGGTGGCGGGCTCGGCGGGGGTTTCGAGGCAGTTGCCCTTGGCGTCGAACAGCCAGCCGTGGAAGGCGCAGCGCAGGCCGCCGTTTTCGAGCCGGCCGAATGCGAGGTCGGCGCCGCGATGCGGGCAGTCGCGGTCGAGCATGCCGAGCTGGCCGTTCTCGTCACGGAACAGGACGAAGTCCTGCCCCATGAGCTTCACTGGCTTGACCGGGCGCGGGCCCGCCAGCTCGTCGGCCAGGGCCACCGGCTGCCAGTAGCGGCGCAGCAGCTTGCCGGCGGGCGCGCCGGGTCCAACGCGGGTGATGAAATCGTTCTGCTCTGCGCTGATCATCGTGCGGGCTCCATCGTGGGGACTGTGGAAAGAGGCTTGCAGTCATTGCATGCAACTGTATGCATTGTCTTGGTGCTCCTCGATCCGGGTCAAACTTTCATCTGCGATTTGGCCCTGATTTGGGGCTTGAAGAGGCATGAATCAGGGTAAACGCTGAGCCTATCGTTAGTTTTTGACACTTGTTGCGCGTCAATGCATGCAACAACCGAGCCAAGATAAATATGCTGCGTGCAATGTCAGGCGCGTCTCCTAGAATCCGCCGATGGACTCCCAACAATCCCGCGTGCTCGTGCAACTGCGCGACATGATCCTCAAGGGCGAATTCGTGCCCGGAGAGCGGCTGGCCGAGATCCCTCTCGCCGAGAAGCTCGAGGCCTCGCGCACCCCGGTGCGGCTCGCGCTGGCCAGTCTGGAGCACGAAGGGCTGATCGAGCAATCGCCCAGCGGCGGCTACCAGATGCGCCGTTTCACCTCCCAGGAAGTGGCCGACGCCATCCGCGTGCGCGGCGTGATAGAAGGCTTCGCCGCGCGCCTGCTGGCCGAAGACGGTGCATCGCGCCAGCTGCTGCGCGACCTGAAAGAGTGCCTGGAGGCCGGCGACCGCGCCGTGAACAAGCCCAGCATGGAAATCGACGACTACGCGGC